>JBAZBZ010000050.1 GCA_041671145.1 Bacteroidales bacterium
TTAGTGGATTTTATTAATTTATAAATTTTGAAAAACAGAAGATAAGTAAGAGGTGTGAAAATTTGGCTTTGAGCATTTGCATTTATTTAAAAAGTGTATCAACTAATCAGATTAATTTTAACCAATAAATAATGAATTTTATAGTTTATAAAAAATCTTTTCGGTATTAATAAAAAAAATTAAGTTTGCATTAAACTGAATTAATTGGTTTGTGTTATGAAAATACAATATTGTTCGGATTTGCATCTGGAGTTTGCTCAAAATAACATTTTCTTAGAAAAAAACCCCATAGTACCTAAAGGTGAAATTCTAATACTTGCAGGAGATATTGTTCCTTTACATGAAATATTTTTCAAGAATTCTTTTTTCGATTATGTTTCAGATAATTTTAAACAGGTTTATTGGCTTCCCGGAAATCATGAGTTTTATCAAAGAGACATTGCCGATTTTGCAAACAACTATAACATTGAAATCAGAAAAAACGTAGCACTTGTTAATAATATTGCTATTGCTTATAAAGAGGTGAATTTTATTTTCAGTACGCTATGGTCGAAAATAAGTTTGCAAAATGAAAAGATTATCGAAAATAGTGTGTCTGACTTCGAAATAATTTTTAATAAAGGAAAAAAAATTACAACTTCTGATTTTAATAAATTTCATGAAGTATGTTTAGATTTTATTGAAAGTTCCTTTCTGAAAAAATCAGATAAAACAATTGTTGTAACACATCATGTTCCTTCAAAAAAATGCAATTCTGATGAACACAATAAAAGCAAAATTAATGAGGCATTCTGTGTTGACTTAACAGAATTTATTAAAAAATGCAATGCCGACTTTTGGATATACGGTCATAGCCATTACAATCAAAAGTTATTAAAAATAGGAAATACATTTTTGTTAACAAATCAACTTGGATATGTTCATCTCAACGAACAAAAAGGATATGTAGACGATGCTGTTTTTGAAATTTGAGCTCAGATTCCACACGTTTTCAACTGTTCTTAGATGCTATCCGAAAAGCACAAAACCTAACAGGTTTTGAAAACCTGTTAGGTTTTATGCTTTTGACACCCTCCTAAATTAAATAAATCACATTGTTTGATTTTTTAATAACTTTGTTGTCTTTATAAAACATTATGAAAAAAATAATTTTCTGCATTTTTTGTTTATCAATAATTTTATTTGGCAATTATACAAATCACTGTTTATGGGGATTTACTTCGCATGAAAAAATAAACAGGACTGCTGTTTTCACACTACCAGAAAAAATGCTTGGTTTTTATAAAAGAAATATTGACTATCTGACCACTCATGCCACCGACCCCGATAAAAGAAGTTTTGTTGATAAAAAGGAAGCTGCAAAGCATTTTATAAATCTCGAAAAATTTAAAGAAAAATCTTATGATTCTATTCCAAAAAAATGGAAATATGCAGTTGCAAGATATTCTGAGGACTCTCTTGAAAAATTTGGTGTTTTGCCATGGCATGTAATTCTTATGCTCAACAAACTTACCGATGCATTTAAGAATAAAGACAGTTCGGAAATACTTTATTTATCGGCAAATATTGGTCATTATATTGCCGATGCATGCGTCCCGCTTCATACAACAATGTTTTACAACGGCAAAACAACCGGTGAAAAAGGAGTACATAGTTTTTTCGAAACTAGAGTTCCTGAAGTTGAATCTGAAAATTTTAAATTTTGGGTTGGGCGTGCCGAATACGTCGAAAATCCTGCAATTGAAATATGGAAAATTATTAAAGAAAGCAATGCTGAAGTTGATACTGCATTGAAAATTTATGTTAAATTAAATTCCGAATTTCCTGCGGAAAAAAAATCTTCAATTAAGAGAAAAGGAAAGAAAAATGTGAAAGTTTTTTCCGAAGAATTTTCAAAAGAATTTAACAAAGAAGCAGATGATATGGTTGAAAGAAAAATGCAGAAAGCAATTTTTATGGTTGGCAGTTTTTGGTACACTGCGTGGGTTAATGCAGGTCAACCCGATTTGAGAAATATTCAATCGAATAAAAAATAAAATAGCCACAGATTCACAGAATGGAAGTAATTCGAGTATAAAGTTATAATAATCTCATGCAGAAATAGGCAGAGTTTTACGTAAAGTTTCGCAGAACTGAAAGCAGAAAATTTATTTTTTATGCCAAATAAAGTATTCGGAAGGCAGGTTTTTAAGTTTTATTTCTCTGTCAAAAATTCCATAAACAGAAGAACCGCTGCCGGTCATTGAAGAATATACTGCTCCTTGTTTATAAAAAAAATCCTTTATTTTTTTTATTTGCGGATATTTTACGAAAATATTTTTTTCGAAATCGTTAAAAATATAATCTTTCCATTTTGAAAGAGGAAGTTCGATTAATTCTTTTATAGATGTCTTTGGTTTTGCAGTTATAATGTTACTGTATGCTTTGGCAGTATTTATATGAATTCCCGGATTTATTAAAACAAAACAATATTTACTTAGATACAATTTTATTTTTTCAAATTCATCACCACGTTTAAAACAAAATGCAGGTTTGTTTTCAATAAAAAATGCACAATCGCTTCCGAGTTTTGCAGCATAATTCTGCATCTGCTTTACAGAAATATTTAATTTAAAAATATCGTTCAATAATTTTATTGTAAATGCCGCATTCGAAGAACCACCACCAAGTCCTGCCCCTATGGGAATATTTTTATGCAAGTGCATTTGAACAGGCGGCAAATTAAAATCATTGTCAATTAATGAATATGTTTTTACACATAAATTATTTTTTTCATCACCTTCGCATTTCAATCCAGATGAAGTAAATTTTATTTTATTTTTTGATTTATTTTTTTTGTCTTCAATAATTTCCAGAGCATCGGTCAAATTGAGCGGATAGAAAACGCTTTCGATATTATGAAAACCGTCATTGCGTTTTTCGAGCACATTTAGACCGATATTTATTTTTGCGTTTGGAAAAGTTAGCATTTTATTTTAAAAATCTTAATCCAATTGTTAAATCAATTCTTGATAAATTTTCGTATTTTCCCTTTTCTAATTGTACTTTCCTGACAGTAGTTCCATCACTTATTTTATACACACCTAAAGAAGCAATATTAAAAGAAAATAATAATCCCAAATCATAACTTCCAGATAAGCAAAAGTCAAAACCATAATCAAATGTTACGCCAACAGTTTCTCCTTTTATTAAATACCTGTCAATAAGTAAAGCGTTATCTTTATAATTCAAATAACCTATTGACATCCCCAAAATATATTTAGTCATTTTATTTTTTGAGAATAACAGAAAATTCATTGATGGTGCAATGTAATTAATTGTAACATCATCTCTTAATTTACCATATCTGATGCTATTATTTGGATAAATAATATATATATTATCCATTTCGTTTATAAATTTTGCATAACTATATTTAAATCCTGCCCAAAAGGATTTTGAGTCGTGAAAAATTATATCACTGCTAAAAGCATATCCATTTCTCAATTTTTTCATATAATCCACAAAATCATTAGGAATATCAGGCGATAATCTTGCTACACGATAACTATATCCTCCACTGGCAGCTATTCTTATTATTTTATTTTTTTTATTGGCATTTTTGTATGAAGAAGCTTCCGGTTTTGTGTAATAGTCAGATATAAACTCTTTAACCTGTGCTGTTGCCAAGTTAGTATCCTTAATGGAATTTTTATAATAATAAGTGAAGTAAATATATTCTTTTTCTATTTTAATAATTTTGCATTTCAAAGAATCTCCTTTTTTATTAACGATGAGGTCTTGAGAAAATACTTTTAATGTAATGATGAAAATTATTAATATGAATAATATCGTTTTCATTAATATTTTATTTTTGTTTTTCAGTTGAAATTCTGTTTAGCATTTCTATTCTCATTGCCTTTAAGTTCATGTTTATGTCGTGCAGAAATGCAACCAAACCGGTAATCAAAAAAACAATTGAGCATACAAACAATATAGGAATTATTATGCCATTTTCAATTGATAATATCTTGATAAAAAATATTGAAATAATTACCAGAACATCTATTATTATACTCATAACAAGGTTGAAAATGCTAACTCTTATAATTTTTGCTCTTTTATAAAGCAAGTATATCTCATCTTTTATATACGCTTTTTTATTTTCCGAATATTCGTTTATCATGCTTCTAATTCTATCAAGAATAAGCGAACCTCTTGTATTAAGTGATAAAATCAATAACCCGACTCCCGATATCAGAACAGTAGGAGCTATAGAAATTTGCAGTATTTGCACTATGTCATTTATTGAATTGCTCATAAGAATTTAGGATTTAGAATTTACGAGTAACAATTAACTATTTTTCCGATTTCAGTTTCTCATGCAATTTGTCCCAGTTATCCACTTCCAGATGTAATTCCTTTTTCATTTCATCAATTCTTATAAAAATTTCTTTTTGTTTTTCATGTTCTATCAATATATCCGGTTCAATTAATTTTTCTTCTAATATTTTTATTTCTTTTTCAAGTTCTTCAATTCTTTTTTCGGATTTTAATATCTGTGAATTAAGTTTTCTCAAATCTTTTTCCAATTGTTTTTTTTCTTCGTACTTTAATTTATTTTCAGAAATATTTTCTATTTTATTTTCTTTATTTTTTGATGAAATCTCAAGTTGTCGTAATGTTTCAATTTTTCTTGATTTAAGAAAATCGTGTATATTTCCGATATATTGGCGAACAGATTTATTTTTAAATTCAAAAACTTTACTTGTCAAACCGCCAAGAAAATAACGGTCGTGAGAAACTATAATCAAAGTTCCATCATATTTCTGCAATGCTTGTTTAAGAATATCTTTTGAACGCATGTCGAGATGATTTGTAGGTTCGTCAAGAACAAGCAGGTTAACAGGAGTGAGTAAAAGTTTTGCCAAAGCTAATCTTGATTTTTCACCACCCGACAAAATCTTCACTTTTTTATAAACATCGTCATCGCTGAAAAGAAAAGAACCGAGTATTTCGCGGATTTTTGTTCTGATATCTCCTACCGCAACATCATCAATTGTTTCAAGAACTGTTTTATTCATATTCAAAAAGTCGGATTGGTTTTGTGCGTAATAACCAATAGAAACATTATATCCTATATTGCAAATACCTTCATGTTCCAGCTCACCGACAATTATCCGCGACAGTGTGGTTTTTCCCTCGCCGTTTTTCCCGACAAATGCAATTTTTTCTCCCGCATCAATATGAAATTCCAGATTTTGCAACACTTCTTTTTCATTATATTTTTTACTGAGATTTTCGGCATTCACAACCACTTTTCCCGAACGCGGCGCAGGTGGAAATTTAATGTGAATTCCCGATTTGTCTTCTTCATCAATTTCAATTCTGTCAATTTTTTTTAGCATTTTAATTCTCGACTGCACTTGCACTGACTTTGTTGCTTTATATCTGAAACGTTCAATAAATTTTTCTGTAACTTCAATTTGTTTTTGTTGGTTATTATATGCTGCAATCTGACTTTGCATTCTTTCTTTACGCAATTCAACATATTTAGAATATGGCGCTTTATAATCGTAAACTTTTCCGAGCGAAATTTCTACTGTTCTTTTTGTAACATTATCAAGTAATGTTCTGTCGTGTGAAACAAGAACAACAGCTCCATCATAGTTGTCGAGATATTCTTCCAGCCATTGAATTGATTCAATATCTAAATGATTTGTGGGCTCATCGAGAAGTAAAACATCATGTTTTTTCAAAAGTAATTTTGCAATTTCAATACGCATCTGCCAGCCACCGCTGAATTCTTTTATATTTCTTTCAAAATCTTTTCTCAAAAAACCAAGTCCCAGTATAACTTTTTCAATATTTTCATCAATATTATTACCTCCGATTAGCTGAAATCTGTTATTTGCCTCATCAAGTTGATGAATTAAATCAAGATATTCAGCCGAATTGTGGTCTTTTCTAGTTGAAATTTCTTCGGTAAGCTCTTTTATGATTTTTTTTAAATTCTGTTCTTCCTCAAATGCAGAAAGAGTTTCTTCATAAATTGATTTATCTCCGGTAATGAGCATTTCCTGAGGCAAATAACCGATTGTAACATCTAAAGGAATAGCAATATTACCTTCGCTTGGTTTTTGCAGTCCTGAAATTATTTTCAGCAAAGTGGTTTTTCCTGCACCATTTTTGCCTACAAGCCCGATTCTGTCTTTTTTATTTATACTAAATGAAACATTGTCGAATAAAATATCCGCACCAAAATGAACTGAAAGATTGTTTACTGAAATCACGGTTTATAAGAAATTAAATGAAAGCAAAGTTAAGAAAAATTGCAAGCAACCTGCATTTAAAATTTTAAAAAAATTACTAATAAAACGCGAAATTAAAAAAGCAAAATAAAATAGCTGAATCAGATAGATTTCAAAAAAATGCCAATATTATTGTTTTTATAATTCTTGATATTTTGAACAAAAAAAGCGTTGACAAAAATAATCAACGCTTATTATTATATTTAATAAAAATATTATTTCTTCATAGGACCAACAGGTAAAATTGTTTTTCCATAAACTTCATTCAGAATATTTGCAAAACAAAGGTATATTGCAGAAAATCCACAAAGCATTCCTTCCCAACCGGCAATTGTTTCCAATGTTTCATTCTGAAAATATTTTGCAAATGACAATAAGAAAAACAGAATAAATAATGTAAAAAATATAACCTGCAATGCTCTATTCAATTTAAGTGTTGCAACAAACATTACTAATGAAAAAACACCCCACAAAAAAAGATATGCAGCAAACTCATTCTTGAATGGTTTAGCAGCAATTCCGCCAACCGGCAAAAGTACTATTGATACAAGTGATATCCAGAAGAATCCATACAAAGTAAATGCAGTAGCACCAAAAGTATTATTCTTTTTAGATTCTAATACTCCGGCAATTACCTGAGCTATACCACCAACAAAAATTCCGGTTGATAAAACACCGGCACTTAAATTATAAAACCCGGCATTATGCAAATTTAATAACACCGTTGTTATTCCAAATCCAAATAAACCAATAGGGGCAGGATTTGATGTAGTGTCTTTAAAAACCACTACTTTTTCATTTGTTGAATTTTCCATATTTTTTTATTTATTTAAAATTTAACATTCTAACGAGACACAGCATAAATTGGTTGCATTTTTAATGAATTTCATTTTAAGTTTTCAATATGCTAAACTTCCCTGAATCAATAAAAACATTGCCACCAAAAGCACACAATCATTATTGTGCAAGTTTATTTTTTATCAATCTCCAATTATAACTTTGTATAAAGGCTTTAAGGAAATTTTCGTTTTTTGCAACCGATATTTTATTAATTAAATTATTTTGCAATAAACTGTCGGTTTTAAAATTGTAAACTTCAATTACTTTGCTGCCATTGAAAATTACAGAGTAAACATCTTTTAGGAGCTGGTAATTATTGTTTGTATAATTAACAGCAAAATGATTTGCAGTTGAGTCGAACAGGCTTACGCCGAAAGAAACAAATTCTTGGGGATAATTCAAAAAATCCAGAACACTTGGCATAATGTCAATTTGCTGGGCTATTTCATTATTTGTTCCTTTTAGTGAATTACTGTGCATGTAAAACAACAAAGGAATTTCATGCTCTCCGACAACATTGCTGAAAGCAGGATGTTCGGCTTCGCTGGTATGGTCGGCAGTTATAACAAATAATGTATTATTAAACCATTTTGATTTTGATGCAATATTAAAAAATTTTCTTAATGAATAATCAGCATAACCAATGCTTTCGTGAATTTTTAATTTTCCTTTTTTGAATTTATTTTTATATTTTGCTGGAACGCTATATGGATGGTGTGATGACAATGAAAAGAAAGTGCTGAAGAAAGGTTGTTTCGAACAGTTTAATTTTTCAGCAAAAAAATTAAAAAACTCTTCATCATAAATCCCCCAGTTACCATCATAATCTTTTTCGTTGTTATATTCTTTTCTGCCGTAATATTTTTCAAAACCTGCTATGCTTGCAAATGCTTCAAAGCCCATTGTTCCGTTGGTTCCGCCATGAAAAAAAGAAGTTGCATACCCTTCTTTTCTTAGTAGAGCTGCAAGTCCATGTATTTTGTTTCCCGCAAAAACCGATGTAATGTATGGTTCGTTCATAAGAGAAGGTATTCCCGCAACAACGGCGGGAATACCACTTATGGAATTACTGCCGTTTGCAAAAGCATTTTTAAAAACCGAACTTTCTTTTATTAACGAATCGAGAAAAGGAGTGTAGCTTACAAAGTTTTTATTATTAGCTAACCCTGTGTATTCTTTTGAAAAACTTTCCATAATTATAATAACAACATTCAGTTTTTTGAATGATTTATTTTTATCATAATAATTATGTAAGGGATTGTAAATACTTTGAAGTTTTGATTCATTAAAATATTTTATTTCTTTTATTTCGGCTTTGTTAAGAGTTTGAATTATCGCAAAAGGAGTATTTAGTATAAGTGGTATATTGCGAACATCTGTATCTTCGCCGGCATCAATAATAGTTATTGGCTTGTATTGCAATCCGCCGCGAATACCAATTACAGTTAAAACAAAACATAAAATAAAAATTATACTTTGAATAAAAAAATAAAATTTTGCCGGTTCTTCTTTTGATAAAAATGTTTTAAATATTTTATTATAAAGAAAATTTAAAAACAATATCAGTAAAAGCCATATTAACAAAACATACCAAAAGTTTTTAAGATACGATGGAAGTAAAGTAAAAAAATCATTTCCTAAACCAAGGAAACTAAAAATATCGAAAGTGGTTCTTTTTAATATAAACCTGAAATAAACAAAATCAATGCAATTGGCAAGAATTAAAATTGAATTGACAACAACAAATAAATACTTTAAAATTTTCTGATAAAAATTATTTTTCCTGAATTTAAAAGGTAAAAGTTGAAGAAAAATAAACAGAAAGTTGAATAAAAATATTGCGGAAAGGTCGAATCTCAAGCCAAATACAAAAGTTTTTAATATTTCAAAAAAACCGGAATCTTTAAAATATTTAAAATTGAAAAGTAAAAAAATAAACCTGCAAATAGTAAAAACAATAAGCAGGATGCATAATTGTTTAAATAGAAATATGAAATATTTTAAATGTTTAAGCATTTGGTATTGTTAAGTTGGTATAGTAATCCATATTAACTTTGTGAACTTTGTGCAAACCTTTGTGTTCTTTGTGGTAGAAAAAAAGATAACCACAAAGAACTATACTTGATTAACAATAACCTTTATTTTTTTATTCACACAAAACATTATAGAATTAAAATTACTTCTGTGATGAAGTATTTTTATTTTCAATAAGAGTCATTTCTTTAACAATATTTGTAGCGCCTGCATATTTGTCAATTATGAATAAAACATAGCGAATATCAACGCAGATGCATCTTGCAACTTTTGATTCGAAATATATTTTTTCACACATTGATTCCCAGTTTCCATCGAAAGCCAATCCTATAAGTTGTCCATCGGCATTAAGCACAGGACTTCCCGAATTGCCTCCTGTAATATCGTTGTCGGTTATAAAGCAAACAGGCACTGTGCCATTTTCGCTGTATCTTCCGTAATCTTTGTTATTATATAATTCCTTAAGTTTTGCAGGAACTATAAAATCGGAATTATCTGGGTCGGCTTTTTCCATGATACCGTCAAGGGTTGTAAAATAGTTGTAATAAACGGCATCGGCAGCAATGTAATCATTGACTTTTCCGTAAGTCAGCCGCATTGTTAAATTTGCATTAGGATAGAACTTTTTATCAGGAAACATTTCCCTGATTCCTGCGGTATATAACCTTTCGGCTGCCGTAATTTTACTTTGAGCATCCGCTATTTTTATTCTTATTGAATCATTATTGCTATAAAAAGAATTCATTAACTGAAAAACAGGGTCTTTCTCCAGCTCTTTATAATCGGGGTTTTCGAGAAATTCATTTAATTTAGTTTCATCAACAAAAATAGATTTGTCGTAAACATATTCTGCATATTCTTCAAAATCCACTTTGTATTTTTTTTCATTATATCTCGGAGCAGGTTTATATTTTTTCTCAACAATTCTAAATATGTTAGGTTGCTGCTCTTTTGGAACATTATCATAAAACATTCTCAATAATGAAGTAAATAATTTCTTATCAGTTACCAAATCGTAGTTCCTGTAAAATCCGATTATATCATCTTTAAGATTTGAAATTTCTTTATTAATAGCTTCCTTGGCATTTGCGGAATCTTTAATGAGTTTGTAAAGATGAGTTTTGGGATTAAATAATTGATTTGAGAAGCTGATAACTTCAGGTCCTCGTGTTATAGCTTCACTAAAATAAACCGAAGAAATATAAAATTTATTGTATTTGTCATAAGCATCGGAAAATGTCTGCATTAAATTTCCATATTTGTCTTTTCTTTTATTGTCTGCATTTACCCATTCCATAAATTGATTTTCAATTTCTTTTTTTCTGTCAAATACATTATATTTTCTCAATTGTTTTTTCTGTCCAATGTAAAATTTCCAGTAATTGCTGGAGCCATAATATTTTGCTTCATATTTAATTCTCACTTCAGGGCTTGTTTCCATATCCTTTTTAATAATATCAAGTTTTTTGTCTCTTATTTTAACTATTGTAGGGTCCTTAGTTGTTTCTTCAAATTTCACACCATAAGAAGTGAGGAATCTGTCGGTGCCGCCGGGGTATCCCATAACCATTGCAAAATCGTTTTTCTTAATGCCGTTAAGTGAAACTGGTAAAAAATACTTGGGTTTGTATGGTATGTTTTTTTCCGAGTATTCAGCAGGAGTTCCATCGGGAGCTGTATAAATTCTGAAAATAGAAAAATCACCTGTATGCCGAGGCCACATCCAGTTGTCGGTATCGCCGCCATACATACCGATTGAAGAAGGAGGCGCACCCACTAAACGAACATCTTTAAAAGTTTCGGTAACAAAAAGATAATATTCATTTCCCGAAAAAAAACTTCTTACTTTTGCTCTATAAGGTGTGCCTTTTATTGATGCAGTTTCAATTTTAGATGATATTTTTGTTATCGCTTCGTCTCTTTCTTTTTCGGTCATCTGAGCAGTAACTTCAGCGAGAACTTTTTTTGTTACATCTTCAATGCGGATGAGCGAAACTACGGTTAATCCTTTGTTCACTAATTCTTCGTTTTTGTTCATTGCCCAGAATCCGTTTGTAAGATAATCATGTTCAAGAGTGCTATGCGATTGAATTCTGTCGCGCCCGCAATGGTGGTTAGTTAAAACCAATCCTTCGTTTGATACTATTTCGCCTGTACAGCCACCACCAAATAAAAGCACAGCATCTTTCAAACTCGAATGGTTCACACTGTAAATTTCTTCGGCTGTCAAATGACAACCCATTTTTTGCATGTCAACATAATTTAATCGTTCTATGAACATGGGCAGCCACATTCCTTCATCAGCAATACTGATACGAATTGACAACAGATTTATTGCGCAAAAACTTATAAGAAATAATTTTTTCATAGGTTTTAAAAAATTTAAGAGATATAAAAAAATATGGTTTTTTAATTTAGACAACAAATATAAATAGAGTTTGCGTACTTTTAAAAATAAATATTAAATATAGTTTTAAAATTTGCCATAGATTCACAGATTACAGAAAAATTAAAAGATTGAAAATAAAAAGATTAAAAAATATCGAATATCGAACACTGAATTTCGAATGATGAAGTTACCAAAATGACTATTGTTTAAACAATTTAGTTTTGCAACTGATAACCGATTACTTACAACCGTTCACCGAATATTTAAAACAGAATGTTGCAGAATTAATTTGTTGATACACTATTTAAAACTTCATTCTATCTTCGAAGTAAGCGGATTTTTTAACCCCGAATATTTTATAAGTTCGAGTTTTACTTTTCCCACAATCACAGCCGATTCGACTAAAAGGGGAATGTGGTTTTTATCATCGGTAACATACAGTGTCATGGGGTATGGTTCTCTGAAAAAATTTCCAACAAGCACAAGCGGTTTGAACTTTAAACAATTGAATTTCCCCAAACTTGTTTTAATGGTTTCTTTTCCCAGAAACTTGAGTTTTGTTACATAAACAGAATCATCAATAAAGAAGTTTATTGAATATTCATCTCCTATTTTAATATTGGAAACATCAAAAGTACGGGCATAATAAAATAATGAAATTATATCCTGAATGTTCGATGTTACTTTGGTGGTAACATTCTTGGTTGTTTTTTTTGAAGTTACATTATTGCTTGTTGCAATATTTTTAAACTGATTAAATACAACATCCTGGTCAATTTTGAAACCTCCTTCATTTACTCTTCTTATGAAAATCCATGGTATAAGTGCATCTTCATCAATTATTGATTCATATCTGTCATAAACCTTAAAGAAAAGATTGAAAGCACCTTTTGATGCACCTGTCCCAACAATTCTAAAAGTATTGCGTCCTGCAATTTGCCTGTTTTCGTTTGTTATTTCAAGCGTTGCTTCACCTGCGGTTACTTTACCTGTTAATAAGGCATCGTAGTATGCTCTGAATGTTAAAATTTCACCTCTCTGAAAAGCAGTATTATTTATTTTTCTAAGTTGTTGTGAAAATGAAAACAAAGACAAAATGCAAAAGGTCAATATTATTAATGTTCTTCTCATATTGCAATTTTTTAAATTATTTATACTTTAATTATTGTTTGTCCATAAAAGTCGAGAGTAACGAAGAAATCGGACATTATGGACAAATTCTAATAAACCAAAAAACATTCCAAAAGTAAGTAAAAATAGAATTATGTAAAAAATGTAATTCAATAGTTTGTGTTTTTTTGAAAATTAATGTAGGTTTGCATTTCAAATTAAAAAAATATATAAAATGGCATTAATAGGAAAAATTCGCAGTTACTCGTGGTTGTTGCTTGCATTCATCGGCGTGGCTTTGTTAGCATTCATTCTTGGTGATTTCATAAGAAAAGGACCAAAATTCTCAAATACAACCGATATTGGTAAAATTGGCAGCAAAACAATTTCATATCGAGAATTTCAACAGTTGGTGGATGAAGAAGAGGCAATTGAAAAACAAAGAAAAGGTTCCGAAAAACTGGACTATACCAAAATAAATGAAATAAAACAGAAAATATGGGATGATTTGGTGAAAAAAACATTATTGTATAAAGAATTTGATGAGCTTGGTCTTGCCATAGAACATGATTCAAAATTAGGACCATCGATAAGTGCTGAAGAACTCAACGATTTAATCAGGGGAAAGAATCTTCATCCTTATATTCAGCAGTTATTTACTGACCCTAAGACAGGTCAGGTTAATAGAGCCAATATTGATAACATAATTAATAATTTCGACCAAATGAAGCCCGAACAACAAGATGAATGGCTGCGAATTGAAAAAAGCATCAGAGAAGAAAAACTAAGCAATAAATATCAAACACTCATTTCAAAAGGCATTTATATAACCGAAAGTCAGGCAAAGAGAAGTTTTGAAGCACGAAATATATTTGCCGACTTCAGGTTTATTGCATTAAAATATTCTGATGTCAATGATAATGCTGTTAATGTGAATGAGGATGAAATAAAAAAATATTATGAAGAGCATAAAAAACAATATGAACAAGAATCTTCGTGCAGTATTGAGTATGTTATGTTTGAAGTGGTTCCGTCGGCCGATGATACAAAAAAAGTTGTGGATGATATAAACGAATTGAAACCTAAATTTGAACAGGCAAAAGATGCTAAAACATTTGTTAACGAAAATGCCGATTCGCGTTACGACAGCACTTTCTTTGCAAAAGGAAAACTATCACCTGAAATTGATACAGCAATGTTTAATTCAAAAATAGGAACATTCATAGGACCGATAATTGACAAAAACATATACAAGCTTGCGAAGTTACTCGACAAGCAGGAAAGAGCCGATTCTGCGAAAGTTTGTCATATACTGCTTGCTTATAAAGATGCAAAAGGGGCTGACCCAAAAGTTGTTACCCGCTCAAAAACTGCAGCAAAAGCCATAGCCGACAGCATAGCAAAAATCGTTACTAAAGATACAGTGAAATTCAAAGAACTTGCCTTAAAACTTTCCGACGACCCTTCAAATAAAGAAAAAGGAGGTGCGCTTGGCTGGTTCAAAGATGGTCTGATGGTTAAGGCATTTAATGAAGCATGTATGAAAGGTAAAAAAGGAGATGTGAAAGTTGTTGAAACAGATTTTGGTTATCATGTTATTAAAATTGAAGATATTTCGCCTTTCCAGCAGAAAATACAGGTTGCAATTGTTGACAGGGAATTGAAAGCAAGTGATAAAACATATAAACAGATTTATGCAAAAGCAAGTGATTTTGCATCAAAAGCCACTACAGCCAACGATTTTGACAAAACAATAAAAAAAGAAAAACTTGTTCCCAGAACTGCCGATGATATAAAAGAAACTGATTACTCTTTGCCTGGACTTGATGCACCAAGAGAAATGGTACGCTGGGCTTATGATGAAAAGACAAAAGTTAATGATATTTCCTCGAAGATATTTGATTTTGAAGGAAAATTCATTATTGCCAAATTAAAACAAAAACACTTGAAAGGTATTGCTCCGCTTGAAGAAGTTAAAACTGATGTCATAGCAGAAATAAGAAAAGAAAAGAAAGCAAAAGTTCTTGCTGAAAAAATAACAAAACAAATAACACCGGGAATTACTATTGACCAATTGGCAAAAAAGTTAAACACCAATGTTGATACTGCAACGAGCATATCGTTTTCTTCGTTCAGCATTCCTAAGCTTGGACTTGAAACTGAAATTATCGGCACAGCTTTCGGCATGAAAGCAAAATTCTTATCAAAACCAATTGAAGGGAAAGCTTATGTTGCGGTGATATATCTCGATGCTATCAACAATTCTTCACAAACAAAAGATTTCTCGCAAGCAAAGAAAATGTTGTATCAATACTTATCTTCGCGATATTCCTACGAAGCATATAATGCAATTCAAAAGAATACAAATATAATTGACAACCGGCTGAAGTTTTATTAATAAAGAAACAATCAAATGTTCGATTATTCGTTTGTTTGCTTATTTGAATGTTTTATTGTTAGATTATTCTAGTTTAAATTCTGTGCTTCCGATTGCATTGCCATCCAGAAATAAGTCAATGGTGTAAACTCCCGGCATATATGTTTTAGGTGTGTTGTAATATACACACATATCAATAGTTTTGTTGTTGTATTCGAATTGTTTTTTTAAGGAGTAATATATCTTTTTATTATTGTAATCGAAAGTATGTTCATTATCTTCAGCTTCAATAATTATATTTCCGTTGGGTTCTGCAATTCTGAAATATATTTCTTTTTTCCCGCTTGTTGCAAATAAATTTTCGCTCAGGAAAAAGCAAATTTTTACTTTTGATGTTTTCTTGGCTTTTTTAGTAGGAATTTCCAAACCTGCAGCTTTTATTCTCACTGGTTCGG
The DNA here is from genome assembly GCA_041671145.1 of Bacteroidales bacterium. Classification (NCBI taxonomy): domain Bacteria; kingdom Pseudomonadati; phylum Bacteroidota; class Bacteroidia; order Bacteroidales; species Bacteroidales bacterium. The sequence continues at coordinate 15,496 of JBAZBZ010000050.1, forward strand.
CAACCACATCATACGCTTTTATAAACGAACCTGATTTCACTTTGTTTACGATGTCTACATTTGCTTTGCTTAATATTAAATTTCTCTGATTTGAAGAATCAATTGCTGATTTATATTTTACATTTTCTGTAGTAAGATTTTTATTTTTTGCTTTAAGCTCTTCAATCTGAGAAAGATAATCCTCGAGTCTTTTTTCCAAATCCCTTACTTTTGTTTTGTAAATATCAACATTACCGTTTAAGCTTTTTATTTCATTAAGCAAAGCATTTATTTTTTCTTTTTCTCTTTTAAAGAGGTTGCCCAGTTCTTCGTTTTGATCGCCCAATATATCATATTCTTCCTGCAGCTTTTCAAGCTTACTTATCATATATTGTTTTTCTTCATTTACCGACTTTTTCTCAAGTGTAACTATTTTTACATCATGTTTGTAATTTATTGTCTGATAAAAAAGATAACTGCAAAGACCAATTGACACCAATGACAGTATTATGAAAAAATACAGTTGTGCTTTAAGTGCTTTAATTTCTTTTGTTTTTTGAATTTCTTCTTCCATCATTTTTATTATTCAAGATTGAAAGAGCCAACCCCAATCTGTTCTTCACCAATAAAAACATCAATTCCATATACTCCGGGCAACAATTCTCCTTTTTTAGGCCAGTATAAATCAAGTTCGAGGTTTTTATTTTCATAGTTTATTTGTTTTTTTATTGTATAAACTATTTTGTCATTTTTATAACTGAACATATATGCATCATCCGTGCCATCGCATAAAACTTTTTTATCGGGACCGGAAATTCTAATATAAACATCTTTTGAACCCGCACTCGCAAGAGGATTTTGAAGTATTGTGAATGAAATTTTTATTTGTTCAATTCGTTTTGCTTTAGTAATAATTTCTTCTTTTCTGCCTTTCATTCGTATGCCATTACCTTTCACTTTATAGGCAGCCAAACCCGAAGCACTTGTTATTTTTGTTGTTAATTCTTCTGTTTTGGTTCTCTCTTTCTGAAAATCTGTTTTTATTTGTCTGTTTTCTTCGGTTAATAAAACATTTACTTTGTATATTGAATCCAACTGATGCACATAACCTTGTGTAATTCCTCTAAGAAGTTCAAGTTTTCTTTTAGCTCTTTTCATTTCACCGTTTGTAGCAAGCAAATTCTGAATTTCCCTGATATTCTTTTGTATGATGCTGTCTTTTTTTGATAGTTTTTCATTGAGCTCACCATATTGGAGTTTTATTTTATTATGTTCACTTACTAATGAATCCAATTCTTTCTGAAGTGATAGTTTTTCATTTGAGGTAGCTTCTTTTTCCTTAAAAATAACCTGATATTGTATTTTCTGGTCTTTTATCTGATAAAAAAGATACATAACCGTACTGCCTAATATGATAATTAATATAGATAAAATAACTATCGCTATATTTTTTCCTGCACCTTTATTTTTTTTCACCTCAAATTCATTTTGAAAATTTGTTTCCATAGTTTTATTATTAATTTTTATTTAATTCTTCAATATAATTTAATTTTAATTCGGAAATAAATGTTTGTAAGGCTTTGGTCAAATCTTCAGATAAATTATTATTTGTTTTTTCCTTGAGCATTTCGAGCATTTCAATAGCTTGTTTTGCCTGCTCCATGTTTTTTTCGATTTTATCTGTAACCGGATTTTTAATTTTGCCCATCGCTTGCATTGCAGAAGCATGAAAAATATATATCAACTGTAAAAATAATTGAGCGTTTTTTTCCATCTTATTTTTTTTTGGTATTTTGCAAATTTATTTAATTTTTTAAATATTAAAAATGTTTAACGATTTTATTTCAATAATATTTCCCGAATTATGTTGTGCATGTGGCAGGGTTATTCGTAAAGGTGAAGAATGTATTTGTTCATACTGTAGCTATCACTTGCCCAAAACGGGGTTCCATCTCGACGATGACAATCAGCTTAGTCGTTTATTCTGGGGTAGAACCACTTTGAATTCGGTTGCAGCTTTTTATTATTTTAATAAAAGCACTAAAGTTCAGGAACTTATTCATCAGCTTAAATATAAAGGGAAAAAAGAAATAGGGCTTAAAATAGGTGAATTATATGGAAATGAATTGAAAACATCGGGTTTGTTTAAAGATATTGATGTGATAATTCCTGTTCCCCTGCATTTTTCCAAGGAAAAGAAAAGAGGATATAATCAAAGTAATATTTTTGCTGAGGGTATCGCAAAAAGCTTGAATAAAGAAGTTGATATTAGTGTGCTTTCCCGCAAGTATGCTTCCGAAACCCAAACACGAAAATCAAGATACAACCGATGGCAAAATGTGAGTGAAATTTTTTCGTTAAATGATGAGTATTTAAAATTCAAAGGCTTCCATGTTTTGCTTGTTGATGATGTTATAACTACCGGCTCTACAATTGAAGCGTGTGCAAATACTTTATTTAAAATTCCCGAAATAAAATTAAGTGTGGCAGCTATGGCGTTTGCTTATGCATGAAATTTTGGAGTTTGGAAAAAATCTAACAAGTTTCTGAAACCTCTTGCTATGTTTGATATCAATAAATTATTTTTGAAAAAATAAAAATTTGCTTTTTAGAGCATCCTTTTAAAACTATTCTTTAACTTCTTTTTCTATATTTTTATCTTTTTCCTGCTCTTTTTCTTCCTGTTCTTTATTCTTTTTGTCGAAATGCTTTTTGTATTTGCTTCTGAACTTATCAACTCTTCCTGCTGTATCAACAAACTTCATCTTGCCTGTATAAAAAGGATGCGAAGTATGGGAAATTTCAACTTTTACCAATGGGTATTCTTTCCCGTCTTCCCATTTTATTGTTTCTTTGGTTTGTACGGCTGATTTTGTCATAAACATATAATCATTCGAGGTATCTTTAAATACCACTAACCTGTAATCCTTCGGATGTATATCTTTTTTCATTCTTAATAAATTTTAGGACTGCAAAATTAACAATATTTTTATGAGTTACAAAAGTTTTTGCAATATTTTTTATCTTTACCTTTTTGTTAAATACTTTCTTTAGTATGGATAACTTGAAAAACAAAATCATTGCACGAAATATTATAGAACTGAAAATCATTGATTCTACTAATAGTTATGCAATGGAGCTCTTAAAAACAAAAAACGAGCAAATTGCCGAAGGAACTGTTATTATTACAAAAAATCAAACAGCAGGGAGGGGACAAACAGGAAATACTTGGGAAAGCGAAACTGAAAAAAATCTGACATTGAGCATTATTTTGTACCCCGATTTTATTGAACCGTCACAGCAATTTCTTTTCAACAAAGCGATTTCACTTGGTATAACTGATTATTTGAAAAATAAGTTTCCTGATTTAACATTGAAAATAAAATGGCCAAATGATATTTATGTTGGAGATAAAAAAATTGCCGGAATACTGATTGAAAATATTATTATCGGTAACAAATTCTCAGGTTCTGTTGTTGGTATAGGTTTAAATGTGAATCAAACCATTTTCAGTAAAAATATCACAAATCCAACCTCGATGAAGTTAATCATTAAAAAGAATTTTGATATTGATAAATGTCTTGAAAATCTTTGTATGCACATTGAAAAGCGATATCTTCAGTTGAAAAGCGGAAATTATGAAAAAATAAATTTCGATTATTTGAATACTTTATTCAGGTATGAGCAATTTCATTATTTTAATTATAAAAATAAAAAGATTAAAGCAAGAATTACAGGTGTTTCAGATTACGGAGAATTACTCTTAACCGACGAAAACAATAAAAAATTAAAATGTATTTTTAAAGAGATTGATTTTATTGTTTAAACAAGCCGTTTTTACATTTCCATTGAACATAATAAAATAAAAAAAATATTGAATAAAAATTTTAATTTTGACGCAAAAAAATATTTTGAATTTAATTTATTAAAAAATGACACTAACATCCTAACATTATAAATTAAATTTCAATTGATTACAATTAAGTTCTTTGAAATCTTGTAGATAATAGTCGTCAAACAATTGCTGTATGGGGATTTTATCAATTAATGAGAAATTTAAAA
>JBAZBZ010000051.1 GCA_041671145.1 Bacteroidales bacterium
ATTTTTTATATAAAATAACGTAAAATGAATGAGGTAAATTGAAATCGTCACGTTACCAAAATTTATTACAAACCTTATCTATCAATAATTTCAAAGAACGAAATTTAATTTTTATGGTACACTAATGTTTAAAATTATCAAATAACAAATTATTTGCATCAATAGCATTACTGCTTTTCGCATTTTTTCCGCCCTTCTTTCAGTTGTCATTATCGTTTATGACCGATGTGCCTTTTGTATCATTGAGCATAATAGGAATATGGTTCGCCATTAGATTTTTTGAAAGAAGAAAATCAACCGATTATTTTTTGTTTGTTCTATTTTCGTTTTTGACGATATTTTGCAGACAGGTTGGAATTATTGTTCCTATTGCATTTGCATTAATGTGGCTGTTTGAAAACAAAAAAACATTTAAAAATTTTTTATCGGCAGTTTTTCCTGTATTACTGCTTCTAATACTATTAAAAACTTTCAAATTCTATCTGCTCGAAACAAATAATCTTCCTGCAAATTATAATCTGAAACTTGGAATACTCCAAAAAATAATCAGCAATCCTGATATAAAAGATTTTAAGAGAATGGTTTTTTACATTGTAACTTCTTTTACTGAAATCGGATTTTTCTTATTGCCAATTATCATTGCCATGTATAATATTTTGTGTAAAAAATAAAATATTTTCAAAATTAAATATCGCAATATTATTTTGTTCGACTGTTTTTGTAATATTATTAAACGTTTCACGATTAAAACTTACAGGAAATATTTTCCCGTTTCCCGGAAATCAATTTTACAATTTTGGACTGGGACCCATATTATTAAAAGATGTTGAAATACTTAAATTAAATCATTTATCGCAATTACCGGATGCTTTCTGGTTTTTGATTTCAACTATCGGACTTTTAAATATGACTGCAATTGTTGATATATCATGTATTTTGATAAATGATATTATTAAAAAGAAAAATACTGATGATTCAAAAAAAATAATTTTTCTTTGTTTATTTTTCACTATTATTTTTTTGCTTTATTTCACGCTGATGATTGCGGTTTGTACATTTGACAGATATTTAATATTTCTTATTCCGATAGTAGTTTTTATTTTATTGATTTCCTTAAATAATTTTTCAGTCAATCTTAGGAAAAATATTTTTATTCCGATGTTAATCGTTTTTTCAACAATTTGCTTTTCTATTGCCGCAACACACGATTATTTGGCTTTAAATCGCACAAGATGGAATGCAATAAATTATATTTTAAAAACCGAAAAAGTTTCACGCTGCGAAATTGACGGCGGACTGGAATATAACGCATGGTATTGTTACAAATATTCTTTTAATCCTGTTAAAAATAAATCATACTGGTGGGTTGAAAATGATAAATATATTATAAGTTGTGGAGAAATTAAAGATTATGCTTTTTATAAAGTTTTTACTTATAAAAAAATAATTCCTTATGGAAAAGCATATTTATATGTTTTGAAAAAAGAGAATAAAAAAGTTATAAATTAGCATGTCGAATTATTTAAAAACAATCTTTTTACAAAATACATTTATGAATATTTTCAGGAAACATAAAAAATTATTTTATCCTTTTTTAATACTTATTTTTTTATTGATTACTGCCGGAGTTACCAGAAATAAAGAAATTTCAAATATAACTTTCGGAAATAAAAAAATAGTTGCCGATACATCAAAGTTTATAAACGATTTATTAAATTCAAATTTAAAAGGATTTGACAGTATTCTGAAACGTCCCGATAAATATGAAGTACAGATAATTTATACTCAAATCAATCGTGATAAATCAAATAAGCCGTCATTTAAACAATATTCATACCGTTTAAATTCAAACGAATATTTTAATCCTGCAAGTTTAGTGAAATTGCCTACGCTTTGCACCACTTTTGAGAAACTTAATAATTTGAAAATTGAAGGACTTTCAAAATATTCACGTTTAAAAATTTTAAGTTCTCATAAATGTCAGGTTGCAGTTGAAAAAGATACTTCCTCTGCCGGCGGATTTCCAAGCATTGCAAATTATGCAAAAAAAATTCTTCTTATAAGCGATAATGATGCGTATTCGCGGTTATACGAATTTTTAGGTCAGGAGTATCTTAATAAACGGCTCTGGAATATGGGTTATCCGAATGCACTGATAATACAGCGTTTTGCTTTTTGCGGATATGACGATAACAGATTTACAAATCCTTTTATTTTTTTCAACGATAAAGGCGATACAATTTATAAACAACAAATGGTTGAAAGTTCACTGAAATTAAGTAATCCGTTAGGTATTGTAAAAAAAGGAAAAGGATACATAAACGGTAGTAATAAATTAGTTAATGAACCTTGTGATTTTACTTATTCAAATAATTTATGTCTTGAAGATATAAACAATATTTTACTCTCCGTAATATTTCCTGAAGTTACTCCGCAGAATAAAAAATTCAACCTAACAAATGATGATTATAATTTCTTGTATAAATACATGTCAATGCTGCCAAAAGAATCCGTTCATCCTACTTATAAAAACGATTCGCTATACTGGAATAGTTTGAAAAAATATTTTATCTATGGCGACAAGAAAAAAATTGACGATTACAGCAATTTAAAATCATTCAATATTGTTGGTCAGGCATTTGGTTATTTATCTGACTGCGCTTATATTGTGGATTTCGATAATAAAATAGAATTTATTCTTTCGGCAGTTATATATGTAAATGAAGACCAAATTTTCAATGATAACAAATATGAATATTTTACAATAGGATTGCCATTTCTGGCGAACGTAGGAAAAGTGTTTTATAATTACGAATTGAAAAGAAAAAAGGCATATTTGCCGAATCTGGAAAAGTTTAAAGATTTGTAATTTAAATTGATAAAAAAATCTGTTTGTTTTAGGAGCACTCACTTTTCATTAAAGAATTAACTAAACTATATAAATGAAAAAAATAATAAGAACAAATCAGGCGCCACAACCTGTCGGTATATATAGCCAAGCTGTATTAGCAAGTGGTTTTTTATTTGTTTCAGGTCAGATAGCAATTAATCCGTCAACGGGCAAAGTTGAAACTAAAGATATAAAAGAGCAAACCAAACAAATTATGGAGAATATAAGACATATTCTGAAACAAGCGAATATGGACTTTTCAAATATAGTTAAAGCAACTATATTTCTAACGGAAATGAGTAACTTTTCTCTTGTTAATGAAATTTACGGTAGCTATTTTACTTCCGATTTTCCTGCAAGAGAAATTGCTCAGGTCTGCAAATTGCCTTTAGGTGTTGATATAGAGATTTCGGTAATTGCTTGTCAATGATATTTTTTATTCAACCGTAACTGATTTGGCAAGATTTCGTGGCTGGTCAACATTGCAACCTCTCATAACTGCAATATAATATGAAAGAAGCTGCAAGGGAATTGTTGCTACAAGAGGAGTAAGAACTTCATCGGTATCCGGAATTTCAATAATATAATCGGCGAGGTCTTTAACTGTTTTATCGCCTTCTGTAATTATTGCAATTAAAATACCTTTCCTTGCTTTTATTTCCTGTATGTTACTTATAATTTTTTCATAAGTTCCTTTTTTGGTAGCAACAACAACAACAGGCATTTCCTTATCTATAAGTGCTATTGGTCCGTGCTTCATTTCAGCAGCAGGATATCCTTCGGCATGTATGTATGATATTTCCTTTAGTTTTAAAGCTCCTTCCAAAGCAACAGGAAAATTATATCCTCTTCCGAGATAAAGGAAATTCCTTGAATCTTCAAATATTTCAGCGATTGCTCTGATTTTTTCACTTGTTTTAAGTGTTTCTTCAACTTTTGCTGGAATAATATTAAGCTCATTAATAATCTGATGAAATCTCGATTTTGAAATTGTTCCTTTTTTCTGAGCAATCATCAACGCCATAAGAGTGAGAATAGTAACCTGTGCAGTAAATGCCTTTGTTGAAGCGACACCTATTTCGGGTCCGGCGTGAGTATATGAACCGGCATGCACGGCTCTTGCAATTGAAGAACCAACAACATTGCAGATACCGATTATTGTTGCTCCTTTTGATTTTGCAAGTTCGATTGCAGCAAGAGTATCGGCAGTTTCACCCGATTGGGAAATAGCAATAACCACATCATTTTCATAAATTACAGGGTTTCTGTATCTGAATTCCGATGCGTATTCAACTTCAACAGGAATTCTTGCAAGGTCTTCAAATAAGTATTCTCCTACTAATCCTGCATGCCATGATGTTCCGCATGCAATAATAATAATTCTGTTTGCACTTAAAAATTTTTGTTCATAATCAATAATTCCCCCAAGTGAAACAATTCCGCTTTCAACATTAAGTCGCCCTCTCATGCTGTCTCTTATTGAACGCGGCTGCTCATATATTTCTTTTAACATAAAATGTTCGTATCCTCCTTTTTCCAATGCTTGCAAGCTCATTTCGAGTTTCTGAACATAAGGAGTTTTGTCTTTGTTTTTTGTGGTTTTTATCTTCAGCCCTGTTTTTATATTAACAATTGCTATTTCTTCATCTTCTAAATAAACAACATTTTTAGTGTATTCAACAATAGGAGTAGCATCAGAAGCAAAAAAATATTCATCTTTCCCGAGACCCACAACCAATGGACTTCCCTTTTTAGCAGCAATCAATTCATCAGGATTGTCTTTATTTAATATAACAATTGCGTACGCTCCTATAACTTCATTTAAAGCAATCTGAACGGCTTCTATAATGTCAACATTTTCATTTATCTGAATATCTTCAATTAAATGTATCAAAACTTCCGTATCTGTGTCGCTGCTGAATATAAACCCGCGTTTGACAAGTTCTTCCTTGAGAGGAGCATAATTTTCAATAATACCATTATGGATTATTGCGAGATTTTTTGATAACGAATAATGCGGGTGAGCATTTGCATCGTTAGGTTCTCCATGGGTTGCCCATCGGGTATGTGCTATTCCAACATTACCTTTTTTATTTTTATCTTTCATCAAATTTTCCAAATCGGTAACTTTTCCTTTAGTTTTATAAAGATTAAGTTCCCCATTCAGAAGAGCTATTCCTGCACTGTCATATCCCCTGTATTCAAGTCGTTTCAATCCTTTAATCAGAATATTGTATGCATTCTGTTGTCCAATATATGCAAAAATTCCACACATAATTTTGTGGTTTTATTTTCTAGATATTTTCGTGATTTTCTTTTACAAAGCTAAAAAAATAAATTAAAAAGAAGAGATTAAAGTTTTGTATAAATTATTGAAAGTTTCATTTTTCCTGCTGGATTTTGTCCGGCTTTTATTACTGTCCGGTTTGCAGTAACTCCGGCACCATAAGTTATCATATATAATCCGAATTGCTTGATTTTATTTTGTAATAAATATTGAACGTGCCGGCTGATATTGAATTTATATTGTTTTGCCGTTGCATCATAGGTGCCGCCAAAAAAACCATCGCCTCCGGTTTGGTCTTTTAAAAAATATGTCTTTCCTATTGAATCAATACCAATCAAAGCAAGTTGTGATGAGGGAGCATATTTGTCGGTAAAAGTATTAATATCTTCAACGTTTATTGATAACTCGGCACTATTGATGGTTATATTTTTAATTTTAGCCCAGTTCATAATGTTCGGAAAAATTATTTTTGTTTTTATACCTGCCATTGCTTGAATGTATGCCAGAGTTCCTACATATTTCGGAGTATGAGAAATCGACTTTAAAGTATCGGTAGCATTTGTATAATCATGAGTAAAATAATTATAATTGGCACAATTATAATCAATAGGAATTGTATAAGTTTTGGGCGTATTGCCATATTTGTAATACAAAATTATTCCCGAAAGAAAAGTAGTAGAATTATTACTCAAGTATAAAATGGTTCCTGTATTATTAATTGTAATAGGATCAGTTTTAATATATAAACCTTTAAAAAATTCTAGAAATTTAGTGTTGTCTGATAGCTGGTCATTAGTGGCATTCAATAACTTTCGCCCTAAAATAGTATCTAATTTTAATCTCAAATGCGGAGAAACTTTTATTCCTCCGACAGTAATACTATCAGTAATTTTAGGAGTCAATGTTATGTTTGCAAGGTCATCGATACCATTATAAGCAAGTGATTTATTTGAATAATATGCGCTGTCCAAATGCATATCATCAGTAAGTTCATATACGTGAAAAGTTAAAGGAGTAATAGGGGTAGTTGTATCACGATAATAGCCACCGTATTTAAAAGCAAGTACAACAGAATCTATTTTTAGAGAATCAGTATCTCCGAAACTAACATTTGATGTAGACAAACGAAACTGAGAATAAAAGCTTGCGGAACTTTGTCCGAATATCTGGTCACTGTAACTTCCGAGCAGGTTGCTCGACAAATGGTCGGTTCGGAATGAATCTTCTTTTACAATATAAACATCAACTTTTGATGTATCGCATCTTACAACATTTGGTTTATCGTTCGGGGGTTGTATTTCGAGACCAATTGTATTGGGTTCTTTACAGGAAAACAGAAATAAAAAAAAAGTAGCAACAATTAATAATAAACCTCTTTTAAAAAGAAAAACTATAAAAATAAAGTTTTTTAATAAAAAGGAATTATTCCACAAGTGACATTTCGTCAACAAAAATCTCATCATAAAATTCGGAATAAACATCAATATAATCATCACCTGATTGGTAAGGTAAAACGGGTTTATCTGTAACACTCAGATAAGCTTCTATGTTGGAATTTATATTTTCACTTCCTTTTATTACAGCATCTGAAAATTTAATAGCGGCTTTTGTCAAGCTTTCATAAGTTGTTTTGTTGTATAATTTCAGATGTTTTTGTTCAATACCTTCAACAAGAAGTTTCTTTTCAAAATTTTTCCCGAAAATACTATCAAATTCGTCGTCATATACCGAATAGATAACTTTTGAATCGGAAAATATAGGATTGTCTTTTAATGCTGTTTTGATATAAAGAGGTATTAAACTTGTCATCCATCCGTGACAATGGATAATATCGGGAGACCAACCTAATTTTTTAACAGTTTCCAAAACTCCTCTGCAAAAAAACACACAACGTTCGTCATTGTCCTTGAAAAATTTTCCGCTTTTGTCAGCTAATGTATATTTTCTTTGAAAATAATCTTCATTATCAATAAAATAAACCTGCATCCGTGCAAGTTGTATTGAGGCAACTTTAATTATCAAGGGGTGGTCGGTTTCGTCAATTATTAAATTCATACCCGATAAACGAATTACTTCATGAAGCTGGTTTCTTCTTTCATTTATACTTCCGAAACGAGGCATAAATGTTCTGATTTCATTACCTTTCTCCTGAATCCCTTGAGGAAGATGGCGTCCTATGTTTGATAAATGACTTTCCTCAAGATATGGGGTTATTTCTTGAAATACGAAGAGAACTTTAGCTTTTTTCATATATCGGGTTAAATGTAGTATGCAAAGATACAATTTTTTTTAACTAAAATCAAATTTACTTTCATACAAAAACATATATTTTTTGTTTAATGTTATCTACATGCTGAATGATAGCAGATTGCAGTTATTTATTTAATATTTAATATTTTATTGGCATATTAGAATATTTTTCGGAAATTTGCTTTTAGTAAAATTAATATTAATAACGCTATATTATAATTTTTTATGATAGACGATAAGAAAATTATTTTTTCGATGGTAGGGGTAAGCAAAATTTATCCACCTCATAAGCAAGTACTTAAAAACATTTATTTGTCATTTTATTATGGGGCAAAAATTGGAATAATTGGGTTAAATGGTTCGGGTAAGTCAACTTTATTGAAAATAATTGCTGGAGTGGAAAAATCTTTTGACGGCAAGATTGTTTTTTCACCCGGATATTCAATCGGATATTTGGAACAGGAACCTGTTATTGATGATAATAAAACAGTAAAAGAAATTGTTCAGGAAGGAGTTCAGGAAGTTGTTAATCTGCTTAAAGAGTATGAGGACATAAACAATAAATTTGCCGAACCCATGAACGATGAAGAAATGAATAAACTTATAGAACGGCAAGGTCAGCTTACAGAGCTACTTGAACAGCATGATGCATGGGAACTTGATAATAAACTCGAAAGAGCAATGGATGCACTTCGTTGTCCTGAAAGCAATTCTTTAATTAAAAATCTTTCGGGGGGCGAGAAAAGGCGTGTAGCTCTTTGCAGATTGCTTTTGAAAGAACCCGATATTCTTTTACTTGATGAGCCAACAAATCATCTCGATGCCGAGTCGGTTCAGTGGCTCGAACAACACTTGCAGCAATATAAAGGTACTGTTATTGCAATCACTCATGACAGATATTTTCTTGATAATGTAGCTGGCTGGATTCTTGAACTCGACAGAGGCGAAGGCATTCCATGGCAGGGAAATTATTCGTCGTGGCTTGAGCAAAAATCAAACAGGTTGGCTCAGGAAGAAAAAACTGAAAGTAAAAGAAGAAAAACTCTTGAACGCGAACTTGAATGGGTGAGATTGTCGCCCAAAGGACGCCATGCAAAAGGGAAAGCCCGTTTATCGGCTTATGATAAACTTTTAAATGAAGATGTAAAACAAAAAGAAGAACGGCTGGAATTATTTATTCCAAATGGTCCGCGGCTTGGCAATAACGTTATTGAAGCAAAAGATGTTTCAAAAGCATTCGATGAAAAATTATTATTTGAGGAATTGAATTTTATGTTGCCGCCTGCCGGAATAGTTGGTATTATTGGTCCTAACGGGGCAGGAAAAACAACATTGTTCCGTCTTATAATAGGTTCTGAAAAAACCGATAAAGGTGAATTCAAAGTCGGAGAAACCGTTAAAATAGGATATATTGACCAGAGTCATACTGCTATTGACCCTGAAAAAACAGTTTGGCAGGTTATTTCGGGTGAGAATGAAATTATTCAGATGGGAGGAAGAGCAATAAATTCACGTGCTTACGTTGCACGATTTAATTTCAGCGGTGCTGACCAGGAAAAGAAATGCGGAGTTTTATCGGGCGGTGAAAGAAATCGTTTGCATTTGGCAATGACTTTAAAAGAAGAAGCAAATGTTTTATTACTCGACGAACCAACGAATGATATTGATATTAATACGCTTCGTGCATTGGAAGAAGGATTGGAAAATTTTGCGGGTTGCGCTGTAATAATTTCGCACGACAGATGGTTTTTAGACAGGGTTTGTACACATATTCTTGCTTTTGAAGGAAACTCACAGGTTTATTATTTTGAGGGTTCTTATTCGGAATATGAGGAAAACCGCAAAAAACGTATCGGCGACGAAGAACCGAAAAGAATAAGATATAAAAAGCTTGTAAATTAGTTGTCGGTTGTTAATTTCTAAAATTTCTGTGGTTTTCTTCCCATTGATTTTGCCATAAAATTGCAGATTCTGAAAATCAATCTTGCTCCTGCATTTCCGTCCCAGTCATTATTTTCAGATGGAGCGACTTCACACAAATCAAAACCGATAATTTTTTTATTTGCTTCAACAATTTTATTTAGTAAATATATTGCCTGTTCAAATTCCATTCCTCCGGGAACAGGAGTTCCGGTATTTGGACAAAGCATAGGATTTAAACCGTCAATATCGAAACTCAGATAAATATTTTCGGGAAGTTCTTTTATTATTTTATTGCAAATGCTGTTCCAAGTTTTACCTTTGTATAATTCCGATTTTATTGCTTCATCGGTATAACATATTATTCTTCCTTTTGATTTTTTAATTATTTCAGATTCATCTTCACAATAATCCCTCACAGAAACCTGAACAAGTTTTTTTACCTCTTTGCATTTTATAGCATTGTTCATTGATGATGCATGTGAAAATTCAAAACCTTCATAAGCAACACGTAAATCGGCATGAGCATCAATCTGCAGAATTCCGAAAGAATTATATTTTTCTGAGATAGCTTTAATCAACCCGAGAGAAACGCTGTGTTCTCCGCCAATAATTCCGACAAGTTTATTTTTATTCAAAAATTTTAATGATTGTTCTTTTACCCATTCATTTAATTTTTTGCTCCATTCATTAATTTCATTTTTTATCCGAATGAGTTGTTTGTTATTTTCAATTTCTTTACCAGAAGCTAATTTGCTAATGTAAAATTCCGATTTTTTTCTCAACTCATTATTTTTATTTTTCCAGTATTCAGGAATTTCATTCATAAAAACGCCCATTTTCCAAGCATTTTTGAAAATGGGGTCATAAAAATCAAGTTGAGGAGAAACTTTTAGAATTGCGCCAGGTCCTTCTGATGTTCCCGCCCTGTATGATGTTGTTACGTCCCATGGAACAGAAATTAATATGATTTGCGCATTATCTTCGGTATAAGGAAATCCAAAAATATTATTATTGGTTTTTCCAATATCGTTAGGATTATATTTTTTTATTGAATCCATTTTTTTGTAAAAGTAATAAGTTTCAGGCAAAAAAAAAGCTCCAATAAAGGAGCTTTTTTTGAACACTTCGAGCTAAATTTACTTAACTGATGTTGCAAGTTCGCTACCAGCTTTGAATTTAACCACTTTTTTAGCAGCGATTTTAATTTCTTTGCCAGTCTGTGGATTTCTTCCTTTTCTTGCAGCTCTCTTAGCTACTGAGAAAGATCCAAAACCTACTAATGCTACTCTTTCACCTTTTTTTAAAGTTTTTGAAGTAGATGTGATGAAAGCATCAAGAGCTTTCCTTGCATCAGCTTTTGTTAATTTTGCTGTTGCACTAATTGCGTCGATTAATTCAGCTTTGTTCATTTTTTAACTGTTTTAAGTTAGTAATTAATAAATTATCAACGCAAATTTACTACATTCTTAGATAAAAGCAAATTTTTTTCGTTTTTTTTTGCGAAATTGTTGATAACTGCCCCTTTTGTTAATAACTTGTTCTGCAATACCCCCCAATTAACCCTTTTGTGTATTTAAAAGCATGAATATCATATAAACAAATCGTTATATAATGATATACCTCTACGTTCCTTGCCGAGACAGGAACGTAGAAAATTCAAATTTCCCATTTTTCATTAATACAAAAGCCTCTTAAAAATTCTTTTGTACTCATTGGTTTTTTTGATGCCTGCTGTATCATTCTGATATCAATGAATCCATCTTTCACTGCAATTTTCAAATAATTTTTTCCATCGGTTATTATTTTTCCTGGATTATATGAATGTTCCTGAACTTCCTTCTCTGCCATGAGTATCCTAAAGTAAAATTTTTGCTCATCGGGAGAAATAAATTCTGTCCATGCAGCAGGGTAGCTGCTCAAACCCCTTATAAAGTCATGTGTTGCATCAACCGAATTAGTCCAATTTATTTTACAATCTTTTTTAAAAATTTTTGGTGCTGGCTTTAAATTTTTTATTTCTTCGGCAACGCCTGATTGTTCAATGGTTTTGAAACTATAGTTTTCAATTGCGCGAACTGTTTTTAAAACAAGTTCTGCTCCCATTATTTTTAATCTGTCGTGAAGCTCGCTCGCTGTCTCGTTTTTCCCGATTAAAGTTTCTTCTTGAAAAATTATTTTTCCTGTATCAATATTTTCATTAATAAAAAAAGTAGTAACTCCCGTTTTTTTCTCACCATTAATTATTGCCCAATTAATAGGAGCTGCACCACGATATTGGGGTAGAAGCGAAGCATGAAGATTGAATGTTCCGTATTCAGGAAGTTTCCAAACAGCTTCAGGAAGCATACGAAACGCTACCACAATTTGAAGATTTACTTTTAAATCGGTAAGTTGATTAATAAAATCGGGACTTTTTAAGCTTTCGGGTTGAAGAAGATTAAGATTTTTTTCAAGTGCGTATTTTTTAATTTCGCACATGCCAAGTTGTAATCCTCTTCCGCATTCTTTATCGGTGCTGGCAACCACACCAACTACAGTATAATTATTTTTTAAAAGTATATCTAATGAAGGAACTGCAAATTCAGGAGTTCCCATAAATACGATGCGCAAATCACGTTTCATGTTTTAAAATAATAATTTCCAATTTTTAGTTGTTAGAATTTTTTTATACCTTGTTACTTATGCTTTATTGCTAAATTGTCAAATTGTTTAATTGTTAAAAATATTAGCTGATTATGTTTTTATACAATATTACTAATTTTTCATTATTCAGTATTAATTAATTTTCCTTGCCATGTACTTCTTTCTTCCATTCTTTTTTCTATCATTTGTAAAATCCGGTCGGTTCGTAATGTTCCGAAATTCGGTACTGCAATCATTCGCGGTGGAACTTCACTTGTAAATCTTTCAATTTTAATTTCGGGATTTAACATTTCAATAAAATCAATAATAAAATCAATGTATTCACCAAGTCCGAAAAAAATAAAATTTTCGGGATTATTTTTATACTCTTCCGCGATTTGGGTGTTTTTTAATATTTGCAATTGATGAAATTTTATAGAATGTACCGGAAGTTTTGAAATTATTTCTGCTTCTTTCAGCATTTCATTTCTTGTTTCGCCGGGCAATCCGAATATTAAGTGTATTCCAGTATTTATTTTTCTCTTCGCAGTTTTTTCAATTGCCTCAACAGATTTTTCGAAAGTGTGCCCGCGGCTTATTTTTTCAAGAGTTTTGTTGTAACATGATTCTACGCCGTATTCAACAGTTATGAAATATTTTTCATTCAGCTTTTGAAGATAATCTAGTTTTTCATCATCAATGCAATCAGGTCGTGTACCTATTGATAATCCTATAACTCCTTCATGGCTTAATGCTTCTTCATAAAGTTTTTTTAATTTTTCGAGTGAAGAGTATGTATTTGAGTATGCCTGAAAATATGCAATATAATTGCTTGTTCTGCGGTAACGAACAGCTAAAAATTCTATTCCTTCATTTAATTGTTGCGTAATTGGTTTATTTGAATTGCAATAGGAAGGATTAAAACCATCGTTGTTGCAATAAATGCAGCCACCCGCTCCAATTGTCCCGTCTCTGTTGGGACAAGTAAAGCCGGCATCAAGTGATACTTTCTGCAATCTGCTGCCGAATGTTTTCACGCACCAGTTTGTATAAGCATTGAAGCGACGGTTATTTCCCCAAGTGTATTTTTCTTTTTGCATTTTTTCTTTTATTGATTAGTAATATATATGAAATAAATTCCTATTTTTAAATAAAAAATGGAATTGTTGATTTGGTATAGTAGTCCATCCCGCACCTGCGGGATTAAACTTTGTGAACTTTGTGTAAACCGTAGTGTCCTTTGTGGTTAAAAAAATATAACCACAAAGAGCACAAAGAAAATTACACGAAGAACACTAAGAAATATATTTGATTAACAATATCAAAAGTATAATTTTAATTATGATTTTATTATATACTTATTACTTATTCACAAACTAATGCATTTAATATTGGAATTTTATATCTACAATTAGTTTAATTTTATTGATTAATTTAGTATTTTAAAGCTTATAAAACCATATATGAATTTTAGATGTTTTTAAACGAATTCTAAAAAAACACCAACAAATACTAAAAAGTTTGTAGCGAATTCTAAAGAGCATTTGACACGTAATATTTTTTTGTTTTATTTTTGTTGATTTATTTAAATAAAAATAAAGTTTGGAAAATATAATTATTAGATTTAAAAAATATGAGTTCATTTTGAGATTGTTAAATATATTTGTAGATTTGAATCTTTATTATTTTGCAACAAAGAATATATAAATTATTATAAGTTTAACCCCCTTACTAGATATGAAAAAATACATATACATTATTTTTCTTGTAGTTTGTAAATCATTTGTTTTTTCACAAACATATACAGTTCCGTATTCCGGAACTAATTCCGTAACCACTTGTTCGGGGACTGTTTACGACCATGCTGGAACTTCGCAATATAGCAATGGTGCTGATGGCACTTTAACAATTTATCCACAAACAGCTGGCTCTTATATTAGCTTATCATTTTCTTCTTTTTCTACAGAATCGGGATTTGATTATTTATATATATATGACGGAACATCCACTTCGGCATCATTATTAGGCTCTTGGTGTGGCACAAATAATCCTGGAAATGTTTATGCCACAAATACTTCGGGTGCATTGACTTTACGATTTTATTCTGATGGAAGTGGTGTATATGACGGATTTGCAGCTACAATCTCTTGCGTAACATCAGCATCACAAGCAGATTTAATAATTCAAACACCCAGCGTAAACACTACAAGTATTGTAGCTGGTAACTCAACAAGTGCAAGTTTTACTTTAAAAAATCAGGGAGTAGTAACAGCATCTTCAAATTACACGGGATTTTATCTTTCAACAAATAATGTTTGGGATGCAAGTGATACATATTTAGGGAGCTATTCGGCTTCATCATTAGGTGCGGGACAAACACATACCTATTATCCAACTATAACAATACCTTCATCAGTTTCTATTGGAAGTTATTATATATTGTTTTATGCAGATTATTCAAAAGTTATAAATGAAGGAAATGAAAATAATAATGTTAGCGCTGTTCCTATAATGGTTGTTGCACCAGCTGTTGATTTATATGTTAATAATACATCTGTTTCTAATAACACATTATCGGCAGGTTCAGCTTTTTCAGCGTATGGATACGTATATAACCAAGGTAACATTACGGCTCCTTCAAGTTCTCTGGGCTTTTATCTTTCTACCGATTTAGTATTCGACGCTTCGGATGTTTACCTTTCCAGTACAAATACAGGTACCATTAGTGTGGGCAGTTATTATTATGCATCAACATCACTAACAATCCCTACAGGAACAGCTTCCGGTAATTATTACATACTTTATGTTGCTGATTATCCCAAAGCCATTACTGAGTTAAACGAGAATAATAACATTAATGCTGTTGGAATAACTGTTTCGGCATCTGGAGGGAATGACCTGTCTGTAATTATTTCAACAGCAACTCCCTCAACTGTCGCTTCCGGTTCAAGTTTATCTGTTTCATTCACTGCTCTTAATCAAAGTTACCAGAGTATTTCTACTTCTTTGGGGGTTTATCTTTCTACAGATTCTATTTTGGATGCTTCGGATACCTATTTATCTTATTATTCTACCGGTTCAATTTCGGCTCATAATTTTTATAGCAGTTCAACATCCGTTACAATTCCTTCTTCTACTACATCTGGCAGATATTACATTATATCTTATATTGATTACACAAATATTATTAATGAAACAAATGAAATTAATAATATTTATGCTACGCCTATCACCGTTGCACCTCCTGTAATTGATTTATTAATTCAATCTCCCGTGGTATCTCCTACAACAACAACTCCTGGTGCTTCAGTTTCTGTGAATTGCTACATTTATAATTCGGGGACAACAAATAGTCCTTCCAGTAATGTTGGTTTCTATTTATCTATCGATACGATATTTGATGCAAGCGATGTTTATCTTGGTTCTTATTCAGGAGGGACTTTGTCTGCGGGAGCTTCAAGTTCCAGAAATACAAGTGTAACTATTCCATCAGGCACTACTCCCGAAAATTATTACGTACTTTATTATGCTGATTATACTAACCAGGTTGTCGAATCTAATGAAACAAATAATGTAAAATATCTTGCTATAACAGTTGCTGCATCATATATTGATTTAACAATAACAATCCCAAGCAATCCCGCGAATGCTTCTGCGGGGAATAGCATTAATGTTTCATGTAATATTTATAACTCCGGCAATTCTTCGGCAACATACAGTAGTGTTGGCTTTTATCTTTCCACAGACAGCATTTTTAATGCAAGCGATGTTTATCTTGGTTCTTATTCAGGAGGAACTTTAGCTGCGGGAGCTTCAAGTTCCAGAAATACAAGTGTAACTATTCCATCAGGCACTGCATTTGGAAATTATTACATACTTTATTATGCTGATTATACCAGCCAAGTTGTCGAATCCAATGAAACAAATAATGTAAAATATGTTGCTATAACAATTGCTCCCCCTTATATTGATTTAACAATAACAAGTCCAGGTAATCCTGGTAGTGTTGTTGCAGGGAATAGCATAACAGCTTCGTGTTATATTTTTAACAATGGCACATCTTCGGCAGCATATAGTAATGTTGGCTTTTATCTTTCTACAGACAGCATTTTTAATGCAAGCGATGTTTATCTTGGTTCTTATTCAGGAGGAACTTTATCTGCGGGAGCTTCAAGCTCCAGAAATACAAGTGTAACTATTCCATCGGGCACTACTTCGGGAAATTATTACATGCTTTATTATGCCGATTATGCAAATCAAGTGAATGAATCCAATGAAACAAATAATGTAAAATATATTGCTATAACAATTGCTTCCCCCTTTATTGATTTAACAATAACAAGTCCAAGTAATCCTGGTAGTGCTTCTGCGGGGAATAGTATTAATGTTTTATGTAATATTTATAACTCCGGCAATTCTTCGGCAACATATAGCAGTGTTGGCTTATATCTTTCTACAGATAGTATTTTTGATGCAAATGATGTTTATCTTGGTTCTTATTCAGGAGGAACTTTGTCTGCGGGGACTTCAAGTTCCAGAAATACAAGTGTAACTATTCCATCAGGCACTGCTTTTGGAAATTATTACATAATTTATTATGCCGATTATGCTAACCAAGTTGTCGAATCTAATGAAACAAATAATATAAAATATATTGCTATAATAATTGCTCCCCACT
>JBAZBZ010000052.1 GCA_041671145.1 Bacteroidales bacterium
AACAGACGTTTTTAAAACCTGCCTCAAGCTGTCAATTGTTCTTGTTTGTTCTTTTGTGAATGGAACTTTTTCGGTTGCGATAGAAAAAGAAGTATGAAGTATGAGGTATGATGATGTAAGAAGAAATATGGTTGTTGTGAAAATATTTTTTTTCATGAATAAAAATATTAGAATGTAAAAATAGGAAATATATTCGAAATGAAAAGAAGGATGAGGTACGAAGTATGATTTTTTCATATCTCGATTTTTTTAATGACCAATGACTATTGGCTGATTGCATGAGAAAAAACATCGAATGACAAATTTCGAAATTCTTTCTTCTTCCTCGTATTTATCGCATATCAGGATTTCTCATTGTAATTTACAAAATAGCTCTTTGAACTATTTATAAATAATGCAGATTAAAAAAACTTTCATTAATTTTGTGAATAATAAAAGAAAAAATGGATAATAAAATAATTAAAAACATTTCGGTTTCGGATTT
This sequence comes from Bacteroidales bacterium, assembly GCA_041671145.1. NCBI lineage: Bacteria > Pseudomonadati > Bacteroidota > Bacteroidia > Bacteroidales > Bacteroidales bacterium. The sequence goes on from JBAZBZ010000052.1 coordinate 485, forward strand.
TGCAGCAGAAGGAAAATCAATTGCAAGAGTTGACGGGAAAGTGATTTTTATCGATAATGCTGTCCCAGGCGATATAGTTGATTTAATTATTTTTAAAGAAAAGAAAAACTTTTCAGAGGCAAAGGTTGGTAATTTTATAAAATATTCACCCGACAGGGTAGATGCGGTTTGTGAGCATTTTGGAATTTGCGGCGGTTGCAGATGGCAAAATCTGGATTATAAAGCACAACTCATATTTAAACAAAAACAGGTTGAAGATAATTTTCAAAGGATAGCAAAAATGGAAATTCCTGAAGTTTTAACTATAATTCCTTCCGATGAAGTTTATTTTTATCGCAATAAACTTGAGTTTAGTTTTTCAAATTACCGCTTTCTCACAAAAGAAGATGATTTGATTGATAGAGATTCGAAAAACCTCAGTGGACTTGGTTTTCATATAAAAAAACATTTTGACAAAGTACTTGATATTAAAAAATGTTATTTGCAAAAAGAACCATCAAATGACATAAGGCAATTCATAAAAGAGTATGCGCAAAAAAATAATCTTGAGTTTTTTGATATACGAAAAGGCGAGGGATTTTCAAGAACTTTAATTATCCGAACTTCAAACCTTGGCGAAGTAATGGTAATACTGGCTTTTTATTATGAGAACAAAGAAAATATTGAAAAACTTTTGAATAATTTGAATGAAAAATTTCCTGATATAACTTCTTTAAATTATGTTATAAACGGGAAAAAAAACGACACCATATCCGATTTGGAAATAATTGCATATAGGGGAAAGTCATACATAACCGAACAAATGGGAGATTTGAAATTTAAAATAGGTCCAAAATCTTTTTTTCAGACAAATTCTAAACAGGCATTAAAAATGTATGAAAAAGTCAAAGAGTTTGCTGGCATAAAAAATAATGAGGTCGTTTATGATTTATACACAGGAACAGGGACAATTGCTAATTTTATTGCTGCTCAAGCGATTAAAGTTATTGGAATTGAATATTTGGATACTGCTATTGAAGACGCTAAAGAGAATTCAAAAATTAATAAAATTGAAAACACCTATTTTTATAGCGGTGATGTCTTGAAAATCCTGAATGATGAATTTATTATAAATAATGGTGCTCCTGATATAATTATTACAGATCCGCCCAGAGCAGGAATGCATCCAAAAGTGGTAGAACAGATAAAAAAGATTTCATCAAATAAAATAATTTATGTAAGCTGCGATGCAGCTACGCAGGCAAGAGATATTGCTTTGCTTGCAGATTCTTACGAAATCGTTAAAATTCAACCAATAGACATGTTTCCTCATACACACCATATTGAAAATATTGTTTTACTTGAAAAGAAAAATCAGTAAATGGACAGGTCTGAAATATTGTTTTTACTGTTAAAAAATTTTTTCTGCGGAATAATTGCTCTTGTTTTTTTTATGGGAACCGGAAAATTGTTTTTTTCAATTTTTAAAACGGAACTTTATAATAAACAAAAAAAATATTTAAATCTTTTTCTTGAATTAGTTGCCGGTATTACAATTATTGTGGCTTCCTATGCAATGATACGAACCACTTTCAGAACAATAAATATTTTATTTCTGCTTTTATTTATTTTTTTTATTTACAAAAAATTATCGGGCAAACATAAGTTATTTAATAGCAAACTCGTATTCGATTTTCGTGACTTTGTAAAAAACATTTTAACTGTAATCATTCTTTTCTTTCCTGTTTATTTGTATCAGGAATATTTATTTCTTGGACATAATTTGAGTATTCTTCATACACCTTATCCTGAAAGCGACCATTTTTTTTACAGTAATATATCATATTGCATCAGCAAAACGGGAATTGAAAATTGCAACATAGAGTTTAATTTATTATTTCCATCGGTTTTAAATAAAATTGCACCTTATCATTTTTTTGAACTTTGGCTCAATGGAATTCTCTTTAATGTTTTTGGAGTATATTCATATTTATCATTAATATTCATAACTTATCCCATATTGATATTAATTATTTTTATCGGTATAATTTCTTTAATTGAACATATTGGAAAAGTTAATTTTTATAGCATAATATTTTGCTTTGTCTTATTATTAATTGATGGAGTTTATTTTAATTTTTACGAAAAATCGGAAATCCTAAGAAATAATACTTTTTATACAAATATTTCTGCTTTTTCATTACTTGGATACAAATATTGCCCTATTTTTTTATTTGGTATATTATCATTGAATTTATTAATTAGGAAAAATATAACTTTCGGATTGTTTTTATTAACAGCTTGTGCAATTATTTCTATTGGTGTGTTTCCCGGTGTTATTGGTGGATTGATATTGATTTGTATATGGTTGATTTATAAAAAAATAAATGTTAATGAAATAAAAAGCGTACTGATTTTTTTATTTATTTTTTTTATTTCATATATATTAATTTATAAATTATTTGGCGATTCGAATACTCAGAGTTATGTGAGAAAAAACAGTTATGTTTATGCTTTTATTAACAACAAAATTCATTTTATAGATATTAAAAGAATTATTGCTACTATTATCATTCCTATTATACAATTAATTGTTATATGCTTTCCGTTTTTTATTATTCCTTTTATTTATTTTAAAAGATTAAATGTATTTTGCAAAAACAATTTATATAATTATAATATTTTAATATTTGTTTTGTCGTTTTTAGCATCAGGACTTATTGCTGCTGCTTTGAATGATAAAATCATAAATTCAAAAGAGTTTTTCAATAACTTACTTCCTTTGCTTTTAATTATTTTTTATTTTTCCTTATTGATAATCTTTGTGAGTTTTAATAATAATAAAAAATTCAGAATATATTTTTTGATAATTGTCTTTTTATATGCTTTCGTCACTCAATATAATGTTTTTAAACGCTACAAGCAGTTTTGTGCAATAGATAAAAATGATAATTTTATTTCGGTTAGAAATGAAATTTCAAAATTTTCACCCGAAACTAATGTTGCTTCATTTATAGATGAAAATAAATTTAAAAAATGCCATCTTTATCTTGATATTGTTCTTGCACCAACATATATGCTTTTGTTCGGTTTTGAGAGATTGATTAATATTAATGACCCTTATTCTTATATGAAAGAAGGCAAGAGTGTTGATGATTATTATTTCAATACTAAGCCATTTGGTCATTACATTGAAGAATTAAAGAAAAATAAATTATTTGTTTCTATTGAAGAAAGCAGAATAAGATTCATTAATGAATTTAATATAAAATTAATTTTAATGGATTATTCCTGCAAAATATCCGAAGACAAATTAAATATAGAAAAGAAAATTATTGATGAACAGAATAAAAAAATTATATTGATATTAAAGTAAATTCTTGTTTGAAAAATGAAACTGAATTTTTGTAGTACAACTTATTTTATGCTTTTCATGCAAACCGTAATTAATATATAAATTAATGTCAGTAATTTTAAAAAAAAATTAAAAGATGTATAAATCCGAAATATTGTTTTTACTGTTAAAGAATTTTTTCTGCGGAATAATTGCGCTTATTTTATTTATGGGAATCGGAAAATTATTTTTTTCTGTTTTTAGAACAGAAATTTATAATAAACAAAAAAAATATTTGAATCTTTTTCTTGAATTAGTTGTCGGTATTACAATTATTGTTGTTTTTTATGCGATAATAAGAACCTCTTTCAAAACAATAAATGTTCTGTTTTTATTGTTGTTTGTTTTCTTTATTTATAAAAAACTATCTAACAGACATAAGTTATTTAACAATAAAATCACTTTCGATTTCAGGAGCTTTTTAAAAAATATTTTAATTTTAATTATTCTTTTCATACCGGTATATTTGTATCAGGGGTATTTGTTTCTTGGTTATAAGTTGAACATTTACATGCCTAATCCCGACCATTTTTTTAATAGCAACGTAGCATACTGTATTGATAAATCCGGAATAGAAAACCGCAACAGAGTATTGGATTTATTGTTTTCCGCATTTTCGAACAAAATTGTACCATATCACTACTTTGAACTTTGGCTCAATGGAATTCTCTCTAACGTTTTTGGAGTGTATTCGTACTTATCATTAATATTTATGACTTATCCAATATTAATATTAATAATTTTTATCGGTATAATTTCTTTAATTGAACATATTGGAAAAGTTAATTTTTATGGCATAATATTTTGCTTTATTTTATTACTAATTGATGGAGTTTATTTTAATTTTTACGAGAAATCATCAATTTTAAAATATAATACTTTTTACACAAATATTTCTGTTTTTTCATTATTTGGATGCAAATACTGCCCTATTTACATATTTGGTTTGTTATCATTGAATTTATTAATCCGCAATAATATAACTTTCGGTTTGTGTTTTTTAACAGCATGCGCTATTACTTCAATAGGAGTATTTCCCGGTATTTTGGGAGGACTTATTTTGATTTGCCTCTGGCTTATTTATAAAAAAATAAAAGCTAATGAAATAAAAAGCATACTAATTTATTTGTTTGTTTTTACTGTTTTCAGCATTTTATTTTATAAATTATTTGGAGACCCAAATACTCAGAATTATGTTAGAAAAGGCAGTTATGTTTATACTTTTTTTTATGGCAAAATTTATTTTATAGATTTTAAAAGAATTATTGGTTCTATTATTATTCCAGTTATACAATTAATTGTTATATGTTTTCCATTTTTTGTAATTCCACTTGTTTATTTTAAAAGGATAAAAGCATTTTGCAAAAGTAATTCGTACAATTATAATATTTTAATATTTGCTTTGTCTGTTATAGCAACAGGACTGCTTACGGCTTCTCTGAATGACAAAATTATAGATTCAAAGCAAATTTTTCAGGACTTATTACCCTTGCTTTTAATTATTTTTTATTTTTCTTTATTGATAATTTTCGTGAGTTTTAATAATAATAAAAAGTCTAAAATATATTTTTTATTGGTTATTTTTTTGTATGCTTTTTATACACAATACACTGCTATTAAACGCTACAGATGGTGTTATGCAATAGATAAAAGCAATAACTTCAATTTGGTTCGAAAGGAAATTTCGAAATTTCCAACTGAAACAAATATTGCTTCATTTATTGACGAAAACAGATTTAAAGAATATTATCTTTATATGTTGGATTATACAATTGCACCTAAATATATGATTTTATTCGGTTTTGAACGATTAATTAATATTAATAATCCGTATTCTTGTAAGAAAGTAAACGACAATATTGATAATTATTATTTTAATGTTCACCCATTCGGGCACTATGTTGATGAACTCAAAAAAAATAATTTGTTCGTTTCTATCGAAGAAAGCAGAATAAGATTCATTAAGGAATTTAATATAAAATTAATTTTAATGGATTATTCCTGCAAAATACCCGAAGACAAATTAAATATTGAAAAGAAAATTGTTGATGAACAAAATAAAAAAATTATTTGGATACTTAAATAGTGGCTGCAAGAAAACTAAACCTGAAAGTAAATGATACCATTTAATAAACCCTGTTATTTGGGAAACGAAATCGAATATTTAAAAAAAGTGTTGCAGAGTAATAAACTATCCGGTGATGGTGAATTCACGATGTTTTGTAACAAATGGTTTGAAGAAAAAACAAAATGCAAAAAAGCATTTTTAACAACTTCATGCACTCATGCTCTTGAAATGTCTGCAATTCTTACCGAAATTAAAGAAGGTGATGAAGTAATTATGTCGTCTTTTACTTTTGTTTCAACTGCAAATGCTTTTGTGCTCAGAGGAGCAAAAATTGTATTTGTTGATATTAATCCCGATACAATGAACTTAAATGAAGATTTAATTAAATCTGCAATCACGCCAAAAACAAAAGTAATAGTTGTGATGCATTATGCAGGAATTGCCTGTGAAATGGATACAATTTTATCAATAGCCGGAAAATATAATTTGATTGTTGTGGAAGATGCAGCACACTCACTTATGGCGAAGTATAAAGATAAATTTCTTGGAACAATAGGTGATATTGGTGCCTTTAGCTTTCATGAAACAAAAAACCTGACATGCGGTGAAGGTGGAGCTATAATAATTAATGATGAAAAATACTTTGAACGGTCGGAAATTATAAGAGAAAAAGGTACAAATCGTTCGAGGTTTTACAGAGGCGAAATAGATAAATATACATGGATTGATATTGGCTCATCATATTTACCGGGTGAGTTCAATGCTGCATATTTGTTTGCACAACTTGAAAATGCTCATGAAATCACAAACAACAGAATGAAAAGCTGGAATTATTATTATGAAAATTTAAAACAAATTGCCGATAATAAAATTATTGAAGTTCCGATTATTCCCGAAAATTGCATTCACAACGCACATATTTTTTATATTAAAACGAAAAATATTAATGAAAGAAAATGCCTCATGGATTTTCTTAAAACAAAAAACATTATTTCTGTTTATCATTATATTCCTTTGCATAGTTCCAAAGCTGGTGCCATATACGGCAGGTTTAACGGAGAGGATGTTTATACAACCAAAGAAAGTGAAAGATTATTAAGGTTACCTTTATTTTATGGAATAACTTCCGATGAAATATCATATATATGCGAAAATATTATTGATTTTTATAAAAGATAATTCTAATTAAAAAGTTCAAAGTTTAAAGTCTAATGTTTAAAGTTATGCGAAATTTTGCTTTCTGCGATTATTTGGTACCTCTGCGAGACAAAAAATATTTCTCGTAAAGACGCAGAGGCGCAAAGAAAAGAAATCATAAAAAATAAATTTTAATATTAACACGGAATCTCTGAGAAAAATTTTAAAATTAATTTTGAACAAAAATACAAATCAATTGTCAATTTTTCTGCTTTTTAACCGCAGGGAATTAAGAACAACAAATACATCGGAAAATGCCATTGCTCCTGCTGCAAGCATCGGATTCAGGAAGCCGGCAGCAGCAATGGGAATTGCAATAGTGTTGTAAAAGAAAGCCCAGAATAAATTCTGCTTTATTGTTTCCATTGTATTTTTACTTATCGCCAATGTTTTTAAAAGCAAACTTAAATCACCGTTTAAAAGAATGATTTGTGCCGACTGAATTGCAACTTGTGTGGCATTGCTTAATGAAACTCCCACAGTTGCTTTTGCAAGGGCAGGTGCATCATTTATCCCGTCGCCAACCATTGCAACTTTGTTTTCTTTCGACAATTCTTCTATTATTTTGTATTTCTCGGTAATAAGTTTTTCATAATAAACTTTTTCAATTCCAACTTTAGCTGCAAGTTCAAAACATTTTTCTTTTTTATCACCGCTTAGCAAAATAGGTTCAATGCCTTTTGCTCTCAGTATTTCTATGGTTCGTTTTGCTTCCGGTTTTATTTCGTCTTCTATGTCAATGGTTGCAATTATTTTGTTGTTTTCGATTAAATATACATTATGTGAAAAGTCGGTTGTTAAATCCTTCACCATTTGATATGAGCCAATTTGGTATTTTTTTCCGTCAGCACTTTCGGCAGATAAACCGATTCCTTTTATTTCATTAACTTTTTCAAAACAAAGTGGTTCTGTATTTTTTAATTCAATCGTAATGGATTTTGCTATTGGATGTGTAGAATATTTTTCCATACCGGCTATTATTGATTTTACCGTTTCTTCCGGTTTACCATAACATTCTATTTTTTTTATTTTAAAATTGCCTGTTGTTAATGTTCCTGTTTTATCAAAAACAATTTTTCTGATATTAGCAAAATTCTGCATTACGCTTCCGCCCTTTATTAAAATTCCGTTTTTCGCAACCCTGCCCACACCGACAATTACTGCAGTTGGTATTGCCAGTCCTAATGCGCATGGGCAGGCAATTACAAGTACAGCAATACTTCGCAGCAACGATTCCTGAAATCCGACGGCATTAATAAATAAATGAACTATGAAAGTTATCACCGAAATGCCAATTACAACAGGAATAAATACTGAACTTATCTTATCGGCAAGATTTTGCATTGCAGGTTTGTCGTGCTGGGCATTTTTTACAAGCTTGATGATTTGTGAAAGCACGGTTTGATTTCCTATAGCTGTTGCGATTATTTTTATGTTGCCCGAATTTAAAATTGTTCCGCCAATTACATTATCATTATTTTTTTTAAATACAGGTGTGCTCTCTCCTGTGAGCATTGACTCATCAATATATCCATCACCCCAATATATTGAGCCATCAACAGGAATTTTATCACCTGTATTTATTAAGAGCAAATCTGATTTGCGTATTTTTGTCGCATCAATTTCTTCAATACTTTCATTTCTATTGTCACCGGAAATTATGATTTTTTTTGCTGTTATTTGCTGAAGATTTACAAGTTCATTTATTGATGATGTTGTTTTTTTTACTGATTCATATTCAAGTAAATTTCCTAGAAGAATTAATGTTATTATGCTTGCCGATGTTTCGAAAAACAAATAGTTTTCACCAAGATTTAGAATTAATCCTGTTAAACTATAAATAAATGCTGCTCCCGAACCAAGAATTATCAGCACATCCATATTCGGAATTCCTGTTTTAATTGAGCTGTAAGCACTTTTGCCAAAATGCTCAGCTCCAACAATAAAAACAGGTAATGTTAAAAATAAATGTGTATACGGATTGTGAAAAAAATGAAAAGGAAGAAACATTGAGAGCAATAAAGGAAAAGTAAATATTAAACAGAAATAAAATTTCTTTTTTATATCAAACCATGAATGTTTAGCTGACTCAATGTTTTCAGGAGTTGATATAACTTTGTAACCAAGGGAATTTATTTTATTAACTGCAAGTTCAACTTTTTCATTTGTTTCGGAATAGAAAGTAACATCGCCTGAAGCAAAGTTTACATCAACATCAGCAAAACCTATATTTTCAAGTTGTTTTTTTATTCCTAATGCGCAGTTGTGGCAGTGCATACCTTCAACAACAATCTCAACAAATATTTTTCCGGCTGGTTTCATTGAATAATGAAAAGACAAAAGTACAAATTAAAAAGCTTTACTAATAGAAACCCTTTATAATACTTTTTAAATAATTCAGTACAGATTCCTCGTCCGCCAACCGACGGATGAGGAATCTCTGTGAAATTTCACATAAAATCTTTATTAAATATCTGCCATGCTCCCCAACTTTTTTGCTTGATCCTTTTTCATCTATTGAGAACTGACATTAAATTATATTTTCCTTAAAATTTCAAGTAACTCTTCTCTTCTTCGCGAAACATTTATACTGGACCCATCTTTCATTTGCAACAGTTCGAATTTATTATCAAAACTCTGAATGTAATTAATGTTAACCAAATGCGATTGATGCACCTTAAAGAAACCATAACAAGATAATAGTTCTTCGTATTCTTTTAATGTTCTATGAACTATAAGTTTTAATCCGTTTTTAATTATAAATAAAGTGTAATTATCTAAGGATTCACAACGGTTTATATCGCTTACATCTACTATATTCATACTATCTGTTGTGCTTAGTACAATTTTTTTATTTAAAAGTGAAGTTGCATTGAAATTATCTATAAGTGTTTTTATTTTCATTTGATATTCTCCGGATTTAATCACCTCGCTTGCTTTTGCAATAGCAGCAAATAACTCTTCATTAACAATAGGTTTTACGATAAAATCCAATGCACTGAATTTAATTGCCTGCACAGCGTGTTCTTCGTGCGCTGTAATAAAAATTACTTTAAAATCAACATTCTTTATTTTTTTAATAATATCAAATCCGTCGCCATCGGGCAGATTAATATCAAGAAAAACCAAATCGGGTTTGTGTTTCAAAATCTTTTCAATGCCCGATTTAACATCTGTTGCTTCATCGACAATTGAAACAATTGAACTGCAATGTTGTTTTAAAATATTTCTGAGCAGTTCTTTCGACTTTGGTTCATCATCTACGATAATTGTTTTTAACATAAAAATTAATTGTAGGATTTGATTCTCTAATCCGATTAATTCATAAAATTTGGGTTAAAGCTCACCTTAGTCCAACCTGTGAAAAATACAGGTTAAAGTTACTCTTTTTTTTTAAATTCATAGTCATTTATTATGAATTCTATTTTTGTGGAGTTTGTTGATTTAATGTTTTGGTAGCAAAAAATAATAGTCACCAATCCAGATTGCTGTAGGGACGGTATCATTAGCACCTTAAAAAAGAAAATAAGAGAATAATATGTAGCATTTTTATTTTGACAAAACAATTTCTACATTTTATTTAATATTTCAATCAAATCATCTTTTTTTCTGCCGGAAGTTTGAACATTGGAACCATCTTTCATTTGAACTGATTCTCTTTTTTTGTCATAACTTTTCACAAAATCAATATTTATCAAATGCGACTGATGTATTCGCAGAAAACCGAAAGATGAAAGCAATTCCTCATATTCTTTTAATGTTGTAGATGTTAAAATATTTAAACCATCGCTTAAATAAAACATTGTATAATTATTTTTCGATTCGCAACGAATTATTTCATTTACGCTAATAATATTAATCTTATTTGATGATTTTAAAACTATTTTTTTATTTTGACGCGAAACACCATTTGTATTATTAATCAAGGTTTCAATTTTTAATCTGTATTCATCGGAAAGGAATGATTCGTTGGCTTTTTCAACCGCTGCAATGAGCTCTTTGTAATCAACCGGCTTTACAATAAAATCCAACGCACTGAATTTAATTGCCTGTATTGCATATTTTTCATAAGCAGTTATGAAAATTATTTTGAAATTAATGTTTTGAATGGTATTTAAAATATCGAAGCTTGTGCCATCAGGCAGATTAACATCAAGCAAAACTAAATCGGGTTTGTGTTTCAAAATTTTTTCGATACCCGATTTAACATTTTTTGCTTCATCAGCAATTGTAACAATAGAACTGCAATACTGATTAAGAATGTTTCTTATAAGTTCCCTTGATTTTGATTCGTCTTCTACTATTATTGTTTTTAACATGTTATTTAAATATTTTTTGTGTTTTTTTATATCTGTTGCAAACTTAAATCAATTTTATTAATTTACAAATACGAAAATCAAGAGGATCAAAAAGTCAGTGTGCTTTGATTTCCAGAAACTTTTTGCCCCAACCCTAAAGGGATAAGTTTCTGAAAATCAGGATTCCCTTTAGAGTTAGGGTAAATACTGATTTTCATAGAACTCACTTTTGAGCCCTAAAATTGAAAGTTGTGTTATTGAATTTATCTTATCACACTTACCTTACCTATAAATTCATGTTTAGAACTGCTGTCCCTTTCTTTTACTACAACTCTGTAAACATAAACACCTGTCTGCACTATTTCACCTGTATTAAAATACCTTCCATTCCACGAGCCATTTAAATCAGTGGTTTTATATATTTCTTCACCCCATCGGTTGAAAATTATCATAGTAAAACCGGTCGGGTCAATGCGGTACCCTTTAGGAATGAAACCTTCATTAAGCATATCTGAGTTCGGACTGAATGCGTTCGGTATGTATATATTAAAAATATCTTTAACAACAATTGGTTTGCATATTAAGTTCCAACAGTTTTCAGAATCGGTAACTTTTAGACAAACAGTGTAAGTTCCTGCAGATTTGAATGTGTATTTTGGCAGTCGTATGTCGGCGGTAGAATTGTCGTTGCCGAAATTCCAGTGCCATTGAACAATGGGCTGTCCACCAGAGGTTGACATATCATTAAAAAATGCAGTGGTATTTTCAAGAATATCAAGTACAGAAGGAGTGTATGTGAAATCGGCTTGTGGACCTGGTTTTTCCAGTACCGTTGCTGTTGCCGAAATTTCACATGTTCCATAATATACAGTTCCAACATATGATCCTTGTGTAAGATTAGTTATTGTTTGTGTTGCTCCTCCCTTATCCCAGAGATAAGTGTATAAAGAAGGATTACCACCAGAAGCATTTAAAGTAGTTGTTCCGTCCATTTGTCCGCAATGTTCAGGAGTGGAAGAAGTCGAAACTGATAAAAGATTATTTTCAAGTACTGTTACACTTGCAACTGCCGAACAGCCATTGCTGTCAATAACAGTTACGGTATATTGTCCCGAATTAATACCCGAAATAGTTTGTGTATATTGTGGAGGTATTGTACTCCATGTATAAGTATATTGAGGAGTACCTGAAAATACATTAACATCTGCAGTTCCATCAGGGAAACAACTTGCAGAGGTCTGATTTGTTGATAATATTATAGGTGGATTATCTCCAATTACAATAGATGCTGTTGCTGTACACCCTATTGAATCTGTTACAGTAACACTATATGTTTTTGATAAAACATTGTTTATGATATTTGTTGTAAATGCTCCGGGATTCCATAAATAAGTATATGGTTCACCCGTAGTGAAAGGAATACCTCCGTTGCCGGTAACTTGTGCCGAAGCATTAGGCAAGCCACATGTAGCATCCGTTTTTATAATATTTGCAGACATTTGGGGTGATACTACGACTGTAGCTTGTGCAATATTTGTGCATCCATTAATATCCGTACCTGTTACAAAATATGTTATAGTTGCTGTTGGACTGACATTGTATGGATTATCAGTTGATCCCGTATTCCATATATATGTTGTTCCTCCGTTTGCATTTATATTTGCTGTTGTGCCATAGCATATTGTATTTCCTGTTGTTGTTATATTTGGTATTTGATATACTGTTACTACTGCCTGTCCTGTTCCTGAACATCCTTGTGCATTTATTCCTGTTACAGAATATGTAGTAGTTGTGGTTGGGGTTACTGTAATATCCGATGTCGTTCCTCCTGTATTCCATGTGTATTGCGTTCCGTTAAATGCGGAAACTATTGTTGTATTTCCGTTGCAAATTGCAGGGGTTGTTGTATTTATTGAAATTGTTGAATTTATCGTTACTGTTGCCTCTGCTGTATTGGTACATCCGTTTGCATTTATACCTGTTACAGTATATGTAGTATTTGATGTGGGAGAAACAGTAATTGAATTTCCATTTTGCCCTGTACTCCAATCATAATTAACTCCTCCGCTGGCTGTTAATGTTATTACTTGCCCGCTGCATGTTGCTGGATTATTTACATAAATATTTGGCTGAATTACTACAATTTCTTTGCAAATACTGGCTTGGGTTGATAAACATTCATCAACATCTAATTCTATTGTATATGTCCCCGCTTTATTATATGAAAATGGAGGGGGAGTTTGAAGGTTTGAAGAAGGGATGGATGAATTATTGCAAGTCGGAGCATTCAAAATGAAACGTACGATATTATTTCCATAATAATTGGAATGAAAAGCATACAACGAATCACCATATCTTAAAAAGTTGGATAAGCTATGAGGGCGGTCAAGGGCATAAGTGCCCGAAACAACACTGATTGTAGGAAAACCACCCAATCCGCTTGAAAAATTGAGCAATAGAATATTATTTGAACTGTAATTTGAAATAAATCCGTAAGTGTGATCGCAGTCTTTTATCATTCTTAACCCCAACTCATTATTTATCAAACCTCCAATATTACCCAAATTAACCCCTGTTGGTGCATTGGAATATGAATTTCCGAAATTTAATCTTGAAATACTGCTGGTAGGGCTATTTGTAATAAATAAGTATTTTATATTATTCTCTGTTATAGCTTGTACTTCGCTTGGGTTCAAATTTCCTATATTTCCCAAATCAACAGCAGTCGGCGTATTCATAATACTGTTCCCCCAACTTATCCTTACAATTGAATTTAAATTTGTAACAAACCCATACCAGCTATTATTTTCTTTTATCAACTGTATTCCATGAGGTCGTTGCCCCCATGTTATTCCCAAAGAACCAAGATTTGTTGCAGTTGGAATATTATTAATTGAATTTCCAAAATTTAATCTAACGATACTATAATTACTCGAATTGTTAGCATTAGTCAATATAGCGTACCAGTTGCCATTTTCTTTTATTATCTGCATTCCATCAACAAGATTTCCAAGTATTCCGCCGAAAGTTCCCAAATCAGTTACAGAAATCGGATTATTTTTCGGACTGTTTCCGAAATTTATTTTAATAATTGAGCTGGTACCCTGATTCGGAATAAATATATAATAATTGCTATTATCAATAACAAAACATACATCATTGGGATAATCTAGATAATTTTGAGGATTGCCCAAATTTGCCTGTTCTTTTAATATCGGATTAATACTTGCCTTGCAAAAATTCCATTTATAAGTTGTTGCTCCTGTGGTGTTATTAACTATATTAATGGGTTCGTTAACACAAACAGTATCGGGTATAGCAAAATCGGGAATTATTTGAGCATTCGATTTAAATGAAATCAATATAATAAGTAATAAACAAATATTTTTCATAATAAGTTATTATAAAAATTTTTATAGAGTTCCTTAATTACTATTATATTGTTTGCTTAATATGAATTTGCCGTGAAGTATAGCAAAACTCTCATTACAAATAAAACAAAATAATATATTAATCCCTCAAGCAACGAACAGAGAATCCATATGTTTTACTGTAATTGCCCCTGTATACAGTGTCATTTCCTAAAATCGGTTGACTAAAAATTAACCAATAAAACGGAAACAATGACAAAACTCAAGACTCAACCCTGTCGAAAAAAAGACTACGAAAA
>JBAZBZ010000053.1 GCA_041671145.1 Bacteroidales bacterium
ATGCCGAAAATCTTCCCTGTATAATAATCGAAAGTTTTTGCTGTGGTCGTCCCGTTTTGAGCAATAGTGTTAATGGTGTTGTAGAATTGATTAATGAAACAAACGGTTTGATGTCGGCACCACGTGATATTGAAGCTTTCTCGAAAAATATTTGTCATATTATTGAGAACGCAGGCAAATACGATTTAGAGAAAATTGCAATTAATGCTCAAAGTTTATTTTATCCCGAAGTTGTCGGAAAATTAATTTATGAAACATACAGGAAAACATTATCAGTTAAGCCAGCACGCGAATACCAAATGTGCAGCCATTGCATAATGGACACCAATGATGACCCTGATATTTCATTTGATGCAAATGGTGTCTGTAACTACTGCAAAATGTATGAAAGATTTTCAAAAGAAATCATACACCGCGACAGCTTAGGCAAAAAACAAATGCTCGAAATAATAAATAAAATAAAAGATAAAGGAAAAAATAAAAAATATGATTCCATACTTGGTGTGAGTGGAGGTGTTGACAGCACATATACAGCATATCTGGCAAAACAATACGGATTAAGACCTTTGCTGGTTCATCTCGACAATGGATGGAACTCCGAACTTGCTATGAGCAATATAGAATATGTTGTTAGCAAATTAGGATTCGATTTACATACTTGGGTTATTAACTGGGAAGAATTTAAAGACATACAGCTTTCATTTCTGAAAGCATCGGTAGTGGACATTGAGCTTGTTACCGATTATGCGATAGTGGCTTCATTATATCTCATGGCTGCCAAACACAAAATTGACTATATAATTACCGGACACAATTTCGCTACCGAAGGAATCATGCCGATGAACTGGGTGCACTGGAAAAGTGATTTGCTTAATATAGAATCCATTCATAACCGCTACGGAAAAGAAAAAATTTCAACTTTTCCGCAAATGGGATACTTCAGAAAAGCCGCTTATGTCAATCTATATGGAATAAGAACTTTCCCGATCCTGAATTTTGCAAATTATAATAAAGACGAAGCTAAAGCAATTGTTGTAAATGAACTTGGATGGCGCGATTATGGCGGAAAACATAATGAATCGTTGTTTACAAAATTTTATCAGTCATATATTTTACCTAAAAAATTCAATATTGATAAACGAAAGGCACATTTGTCAACGCTGATATGTTCGGGACAAACGACAAAAGAAAAAGCACTTGCCGAAATGAAAAATCCTCCTTTTGTTGAAGATAAAATTGCTGAAGATAAAAAATACATTATTAAAAAGTTCGACTTGACAGATGCGGAATTTGAAAAAATTATGAACACACCAATACGACAACATACCGACTTTCCTTCGTATGCAAAAATACATTACAAATACGAACTTATGATACTCGGAAAACTTAAGCCACTTTCAAAACCACTGAAAAAATATTTCGGACTGAGAGGAAGAACAAATTATGTGTAAAAAAATGTTTGTTGTTAATTCTTGTTTTTCTCGTAGCTCATGGCTTATAGCTCGATGCTGTGATTGATTAAAAGTTTATTAATAAGTTAGATAAATCAGCATGTTCAAACCTTATTCAAAAAAGATATTATACAGAGTTTACTTACCGGTAGCTGTTTTTATATTAATATTATTTTTTTCATTTATCTCCCGCAATTTTTTTCTGAATTTATACATAAACAAAAAAATAAATCAGATTAAAACAAAATACAATGCCGAACTGAATATTGGAAAAGCAAAGTTCACAGGAATAAATACTATCATGCTTAATACGATTTTCCTGAAAGCTTTAAATAATGATACTTTAATAAAAATAGATTCTGCTGTTGCAAAAATAAACTTATGGAAAATACTTTCGGGTAAGTTAATTTTCAGCGATATTGAACTTTATAAATCTCATGTAAACATTGTCGCCGACACCAACTCCAGCAATTATTCCTTTTTAGTTAATAAAAATGCTAAAGTAAAAAAAGAATCTTCCGTAGCTGATAATTATAGTTATTCTAAAAAAATCGAAAATTTCCTGAATGCCATTTTCGGTTTTATTCCCGATAAAGTAAAAATTTATGATTTTACTGTAAATACTGTTATCAATAAAAAACAGCTTACTTTTTACATTGATAATCTCAATATATTTGATAATATTTTTAAAACAATAATAAAAATAAAAGATGTCGGCGAAAATTATGAATGGCTTGTTGAAGGCAAACTGAACAGCCACAAAAAACTATGTTTTTTAAAACTATATTCAAGTTCATTTCTACATAAAGTCAAGTTGCCTTTTGTTGAAAATAAATATAATCTGAAGGTATTATTCGATACCATTCAATTTAGTTTTTCAAATAACGGAATTTCGAATAATATTTTAAATTTAAATGGAACATTTTCAGCAAATGGATTAATAATTAAACATCCGCGTATTGCATCCGAAAATGTTTATCTTACAAAATTTTCAATCAATTATTTTTTAAATGTCGGTAAAGATTATTACGAACTTGATAGTACAAGCTCAGTTGTTTTCAATAAAATAAATTTTAATCCTTACATAAAATATAAACCGAACCCGTCAAAACAAATAACTGTAATTTTAAATAAAAATAATCTTAATGCACAGGATTTTTTTAGTTCGCTGCCTCCCGAATTATTTTCAAAACTCGATGGAATAAAAGTTAAAGGAACATTATCATATCATCTGAAATTCTTTGTTGATACTGCATTACCCGATTCGGTGAAATTCCAATCAGAATTAAAAAAGAAAGATTTCAAAATAATACAATTCGGAAAAGTTGATTTCAGATACGTAAATGAACCTTTTACATACACTGCTTATGACAAAGATGAGCCGGTAAGAATTTTTGAAGTAAGTTCCGCAAACCCAGATTTCAGAACACTTGAGCAGATACCCGAATTGTTAAAAGAAGTAGTATTGACAAATGAAGACGGTGGCTTTTTCTGGCACAAAGGTTTTGTTATTGAATCAATTAAAAAATCAATTGCTGCAAACATAAAGGAAGAGCGTTTTGCAAGAGGCGGAAGTACAATTTCGATGCAGCTTGTTAAAAATCTTTTTCTCACGCATAAAAAAACTATTTCACGCAAACTCGAGGAAATGCTTATTGTATGGCTAATTGAAAATAATAATCTTATTTCAAAAAACAGAATGCTCGAAATTTATTTTAATATTATTGAATGGGGACCTATGGTTTATGGGGCAAACGAAGCGGCTCATTATTATTTCAACAAAGATGTTTCAAAGCTAACTCTTGCCGAAGATATTTATCTGGCAAGCATTATACCCCGTCCTAAATTATTCAAATATAATTTCGATAAAGACAAACACTTGCGCAAGTGGCTTGCAGAGTATTATAAAATAATTGCACAAATACTTTTAAGAAAAGAAAAAATCTCACAGGCAGAAGCCGATAATTTAATTCCTGATGTTCAGCTTAAAGGTCGTGCAAAATCAGAACTCATGCAACCCGATTCTATTCCGCTTGACTCAGTATTTAAAAGCGATTTTGAGTTTATGAAGTTGGATAAATAACAAAACAGCATCCTAACTTAAACAACAAACTTCAAACTTTATTTATCTTTCACTTCCTCAAAGTCCACGTCGGTAACTGTGCTGTCACCATCTTTTTTTTCTTCTCCTTGTGCTTGTTGTTGCTGTTGTTGTTCGGCACCGCCGGCTGGTTGTTGTTGCTGGGCGGCTTTATACATTTCTTCGGAAGCTGCCTGCCATGCAGTATTTATATTTACCATAGCAGCATCAATTGCAGCAATGTTTTTGTTTTTATGTGCTTCTTTGAGTTCTGTTAAAGCAGCTTCGAGAGGTGCCTTTTTATCGGCAGGAATTTTATCGCCGAATTCTTTAATTTGTTTTTCGGTTTGGAAAATCATTGCATCCGCACTATTGATTTTGTCAATTTCTTCTTTTGCTTTTCTGTCGGCTTCGGCATTTGCTTCTGCTTCGGCTTTCATTTTCTTTATGTCATCATCACTCAAGCCAGAAGATGCTTCGATTCTTATATTTTGTGATTTGCCGGTTGCTTTATCTTTTGCCGAAACATTTAATATTCCATTTGCGTCAATGTCGAAAGTAACTTCAACTTGTGGAATTCCGCGTGGTGCAGGCGGGATACCATCAAGATGAAATCTTCCGATTGTCCTGTTGCCATTTGCCATAGGGCGTTCTCCCTGCAAAACATGAATTTCAACTGATGTCTGACTATCGGCAGCAGTGGAAAATACTTCTGATTTTTTTGTAGGTATGGTTGTGTTTGCTTCAATTAATTTAGTAAATACGCCGCCGAGAGTTTCAATTCCGAGTGAAAGAGGAGTAACATCAAGCAGTAAAACATCTTTTACTTCGCCTGTCAGAACGCCGCCCTGAATTGCTGCTCCCACTGCGACAACTTCATCGGGGTTTACACCTTTCGAGGGTTTTTTGCCGAATAATTTTTCCACCACTTCCTGAACCGCAGGAGTTCGTGTAGAACCGCCCACAAGAATAACTTCATCAATCTGACTGGCGATTAAACCTGCAGCTTCAAGAGCTTTTTTGCACGGCTCTATTGTTGCTTGAGTCAAATGGTCGGTAAGTTGTTCGAATTTTGCACGTGTTAGCTTTTTCACGAGATGCTTTGGAACACCATCAACGGGCATTATATACGGAAGATTAATTTCTGTTTCGGTAGAACTTGAAAGTTCGATTTTAGCTTTCTCAGCAGCTTCTTTCAGGCGTTGAAGAGCCATCGGGTCCTTGTGTAAATCAACACCTTCGTCTTTTTTAAATTCATCGGCAAGCCAGTCAATAAGTACATGGTCGTAATCATCGCCGCCGAGATGAGTATCGCCGTTTGTTGATTTAACTTCAAAAACACCATCACCGAGCTCAAGTATTGAAATATCAAATGTTCCGCCGCCAAGGTCGAACACTGCAATTTTTATATCTTTATGATTTTTATCCAAGCCATAAGCAAGAGCAGCAGCAGTTGGTTCATTGATAATTCTTTTCACTACCAGTCCTGCAATTTCACCTGCTTCTTTAGTTGCCTGACGTTGCGAATCGTTAAAGTATGCAGGAACTGTAATAACAGCTTCAGTAACTTCCTGTCCAAGATAATCTTCAGCGGTTTTTTTCATTTTCTGAAGTATCATTGCCGAAATTTCCTGTGGAGTATATTGTCTGTCATCGATTTTAACTCTTGGAAGGTTACCATCACCGCGAACAACTTCATATGGCATGCGCTTAATTTCTTTGGTAACTCTGTCAAAAGTTTCTCCCATAAATCTTTTTATAGAATATACAGTTCTTTTAGAGTTAGTAATTGCCTGACGTTTTGCAGGGTCGCCGATTTTTCTTTCACCCTTATCAATAAAAGCAACTATTGAAGGAGTGGTTCTTCTGCCTTCGCTATTTGGTATTACAACAGGTTCGCTGCCTTCCATAACAGCAACGCATGAGTTTGTTGTTCCTAAATCTATTCCGATTATTTTTCCCATTTTGTTTGAGTTTTAAATTTTCATTTTAATTTATTATGAAAAAAGATTGTCAATGAATATGCCAAAAATTAGTTTGTAGTTTGTAGTTTGTAGTTTGTAGTTAAAAATAAAGTGAGGCATATATGAATTGGTAAGGGTTTAACAAAAAGTACAATTATTTAAAAGAATAAGTTCTTATCAATTATAATAATGACAAAAAGGCAGAAAATTAATTATTAAGTGCGTCTCGAATGACTGAAATTAAATTTTTGAAGTGCCCTTAACCTAAACCTCGAAATTTTACAATTTGATTTTTAACATTATGCATTATACACAGTAATGTTTTTATTCAATTTCAAATAAATTAATTAATTTTGTTTGCTTCCAATAAAACTAAAAAATATTGTCCGATGGAATTTGACATAAAAAAAATTCGCGCTGACTTTCCGATATTAAAACAAATAATATATAACAAACCTCTTATTTATTTTGATAATGCTGCAACAACGCAAAAGTCACTTTCGGTAATAGAAAGCATTTCCGAATATTATAAAACCATCAACAGCAATATTCACAGAGGCGTTCATCATTTAAGCATACTTGCTACCAATCAGTATGAAGAGACGCGTGAAATAATACAGAAATTCATAAATGCAAAAAGCAAAAACGAAATAATATTTACAAGAGGTACAACGGAAAGTATAAATTTAATAGCGAATACATTTGCAAAAAGATTTATAAATAAAAATGATGAAGTTATAATTTCCACAATGGAGCATCATTCCAATATAGTTCCGTGGCAAATGGCTTGCGAAGAAAAAGAAGCAAAACTCAAAGTAATACCTATTAATGAAAGTGGAGAAATTATTTTCGGGGAATTTGAAAAACTCCTGAATAAAAAAACAAAAATTATTGCAATAACTCATATATCAAATGTTTTAGGCACAATCAATCCAATAAAAAAAATTATAGAGAAAGCTCACAATTTTAATATTCCTGTTCTGATTGACGGGGCACAGAGTGCTGCACATACAAAAATTGACGTGCAGGAATTGGATTGTGATTTCTTTTGTTTTTCGGGACATAAAATGTACGGACCAACAGGAATAGGAGTTTTATACGGGAAAGAAAAATTACTTGACGAGTTGCCTCCATATCAAGGCGGCGGTGATATGATTGACAAAGTTACTTTTGAAAAAACCACTTACAATAAAATTCCTTTGAAATTTGAGGCAGGAACGCAAAATATAGCAGATGCGATAGGATTAAAGTCCGCGATTGAATACATAAACAAAATCGGAATTGAAAATATTTTCAGGTACGAGAAAGAAATCCTCGATTATGCCACAAAAAAATTATTGGAAATTGAAGGACTTAAAATCTTTGGCACTTCAAAAAATAAAACAAGTGTGATTTCATTTTTAGTAGGTAATATAAAACCCGATGATGCGGGAGAAATAATTGATAAATTCGGTATTGCTGTGCGAACAGGACACCATTGTGCACAACCGTTGATGGATTGGTACAAAATTCCCGGCACCGTTAGAGCATCATTTGCTTTTTATAATACTAAAGAAGAAATTGACATGCTGGCAAAAGCAATTCACAGAGTTAAAGTGATGTTTTCTTGATTTAGTTGTCAGTTGTTTGTTGTCAGAACACAAACTTTAAACTTTATACTATAAACTATAAACCTTAAACTATTTAATGACTAAAACAATAAAAGAAATACAAGAAGAAATAATCGAAGAATTCAGCAAATATGCTGATTGGAGCGATATCGAGAATGACAATAACAAATATTTTCATTTGATAGAACTTGGAAGAGCCCTCCCTCCAATTGATGCTACAATGAAAAGTGAGAAAAATATTATTGACGGATGCCAGTCAAAAGTATGGCTTACAGCAAAAGTTGAAAACGACAAAATGATTTATTTTGCCGACAGTAATACAGAAATAACAAAGGGCATTATAAGCTTATTGATAAGGGTTTTTTCTAATCAAACTCCCGATGATATTATAAATGCAAATATGGATTTTTTAAAAGAAATGGGCTTGGAAAATCATCTTTCCCCGACAAGAGCAAACGGATTGATAATAATGATTAAGCAAATGAAACTTTATGCTTTGGCATCAAAAGCAAGGCTTTCCAACAAAAAAGTTTAAGATTGAATTAACTGAAAACTATAAACTAAAAATAAGAAAGAGCTACCTTTCGATAGCTCTTTCCTTCCCTGCACTATGATTTATTAATGTGTTGTTATTGATATTAATGTTTGAAAGTTAACCAATAAATAAACTATTAACGCATAATTTTCACATAATAAATCAGTACCTAATGCCTATTGTTATTAAGAAATTACTATTATTATATTCTATTTTTGCTGGTTCTGTTTCAATTCTTGTTGTATTATACATATAATATTTTTCGTTGTAATTTGATAAAGAATAAGCAAAATCCAAAAAGAAGTTTTCCACTCTGTATCCAAATCCTATAGAGTATATATAAGTATAAACTTTGTTGTAATCTCCTTTGTAAGGATTTCCGTAAAACGCATATCCGGCTCTTATTACATACGGGGAAAAATTAAGTTCACCACCAGCTCTTATAATGTTCGGTGAAGTATATTTTTTATTTATTGCTTTATTTTCTTCATTAAAATCGTAATCATCGCTGCGGAGGATTGCCTTTGAATAATCCACATATTCATATTCTATATTTATGAGTCCTTTTTTTCCAAATACAAATCCTACACTTCCTATAGCTCGCATTGGTGTTATGATTTTGTAGTTAAAGCTTCCATCAGGTGCTTTATCAGAAAACATATTACCACTTGGGTGAATTGCATTTGCCGAGTCAAAAGAAGAACTCATTTCTTTATTATAATCAATGCCCATAGAATAAATAGTAGGAGAATGAATGGCAGCACCAAGACGAAGAAAGTTTGCAGGTTTGTAAATAATTCCGAATTTGCAGTTAAAACCGCTGCCTGATGTGCTGTAGTATTCCTTAAGATTAAAAGATTTAAAATCGGGAATAGTATCCTTATGGTCATTTTCCGAATAGTTCGAATTATATGTATATCTTATATTTGGAATATTTATTGCCATTCCTATATAAAATTTATCTTTATAATTTGCACCAAAACTGAACACGGTTTCTCCGCTTGAACCCTTAGTAGCTATGGTTTTCCTTTGAGCTTCACCATAATGCTCTATAACACTAACATAGTGACTCGAATCAGGATATCCATTAGCAAAATTCAATAAATATGTGTTAAATGGCAATAGCGCTCCATATTCATCCAGATTCAAGTAATGTGTGCCATTGGCTTCATCGAGATATTGGTCAAGCAGGGAACTTTTAGTGTTGACTCCTTCAATTGTAATGTTGCTGTTATATTTATTAAGCTTTTTATATCCTATGCCGAAATTAAAATTCACCCATCCGCTTTTGCTGTTTTCTGTTTTAACAGTGGTAACAAAGCCGAAATTGTTAATATTAAAATTAAAATCAGCGTCATGTCTCTGATTATTAAGGTAAGTAGCGTCGGCAGTTTTCACATAAAGGGAAGGAGTGAAAGTAATTTCCGATTTTTTATTAACGGCAATACCGGCAGGATTAACGCTTATCGCAGAAAAATCTGCACCAGTTGCACTGCATGCGCCTCCAAGTGCTACAAATTTCGCGGTTCCTCCTATTGTAGTTTGTGAAAACCTGAAAGCATGAGTTTCATCCTGAGCGTTAACAAAGTTAAAAATTAAACACATTAATAATATGATTGCTGATTTTTTCATTTTTCTTAATTTTACTTTTATATAAAATCAGTTATTATCTTCCTCTTCTGCTACTACCACCACTGCTTTGTCCACCTGAGCTGCTTGGTCTGCTTCCGCCGCTGTTATAATCTCCGCCTCCGCTGCTTCTCATTGGTCTGCTGTCGCTGTTATTATATGAATTGTTGTCAGTACTACGATTGTTAACAGGCGCTTCACTTCTTTTCGGCTCACTATATTGATAATTTGGTTTTGTATTGAAATTATCATTTGACCTCGGTTGATTATAATCAGGATTTGTGTATTTTCTTGGCTTTACTTCACTCTGATTGGGTTTTACATTAGTATTATTATAACTTTGATTAGGAGTTGCAACATTGTTATTTGCTCTGTTAACAGGAACTCCTCTTTGTCCGTTTCTTTCGGAATTTATAGCAGGTTGCGGTTTTCTTTTATTGGTATTTACAGGTGCTGCATTTCCGCTATTTACTTTTTGCGGAGAAGGTGGATTTACATTGCCATGAGAAACTTGTGAATTGCCAGTTACAACATTTTTGTTCACTTTTACTTTTCCTGCAACCGGATTAACTCCACTATTGTTATTTACAACATTACCCTGAGCAGGTGTAGGAGTTGCATTTCCATGGACAGAAGTATTTCCGGTGCCTTTAACATTATTAGCATCAATTGTCCCTGCATTCACGGTTCTTATTTTGTTTTCATCTTTTATATTATAAACATTGTTTCCTTTAGATGCAACTGTTCCAGTACGGGAATCCTCATATTTCTGTGCAAAACTTCTTACAGGACGACTGTCGGAACCGGTATTAGTACGACCTTTCATTGGTCCATAATGACGGGAATTTCCATCATAACTATTATAGTAATAATCTGAATACAACCCGTTATGATGATAATGCCATGGATTATAAGTATAATAAGGCGAATACCACGGGTCGCATGCGTACCAGTAACTTTGGTGCCACCATGGCTCGTATCCGAAATAAAATGAAGGTGAAAGCCAATGATAGCCGAAATATATGCTTACACCCAAATCCATAGGATTATATGAATACCAATACATATTTGTATAATAATCGTCATAGTATGAATATCCGGCGCTGGGTCCATAAAATCTTCGCATTCTTGCAGAATATGAATAATCATAATAATCGTCGGAATTGTAATAATTATTTGTAACGTAAGTATTGCCATTTGCGTCGCTATAACTTTCAGTAGTAGATTGACCGGAATTGTTATAATCGTTGTTTCCTGACGAAGTTGTGTTGTCCTGCTGATTCGTAATTCCTTCCTTATTTGAATTCGAATTGTATCCGGCATCGTTATTTTCGGTCGAAGTGTTTGAGCTTGGCTGTGAATATTCAGGAGCTTTGGTAACTCTGTCGGTTTTGGGATTGTAATACGCATCGTCATAAGTTGAAGTATTTTGAGTTGTACTGCAAGCACCTATGACGAGAACAATAACTATCGGGACAATATTTTCTATTATTTTCATAATTCTATCCTCCATAGTTTAATTAATTTATTTGTTTGTTCAATTTTTGTATTTTTGTTTTTTATTCAAGAACAATAAATACAAATTTTATACCACAAATAAAAAAATGGCAAAAGATTTTCCAACAAGAGAAGAAAATTTCTCACAATGGTACAATGATTTGGTAATAAAAGCTGATTTAGCCGAAAATTCGGCAGTTCGGGGTTGCATGGTTATCAAACCTTATGGTTTTTCTATATGGGAAAAAATGCAGGCAGCATTAGATAAAATGTTTAAGGACAGCGGTCATTCCAATGCCTATTTCCCTTTATTAATACCAAAATCATTTTTCAATAAAGAAGCAGCCCATGTTGATGGCTTTGCCAAGGAATGTGCTGTTGTTACTCATTACCGCTTAAAAAAATCGCCTGACGGCAAAGATATTATTGTTGATGAAGATGCTAAGCTGGAGGAAGAACTTATAATACGTCCTACTTCCGAAACAATTATATGGAATACATACAAGGGATGGATACAGTCGTATCGCGACCTTCCGATTCTTGTGAACCAATGGGCAAATGTTGTAAGGTGGGAAATGAGAACCCGTTTATTTCTGAGAACCGCCGAATTTCTCTGGCAGGAAGGTCATACTGCACACGCAACCGAGAAGGAAGCAACAGAAGAAGCATTGAAAATGCTTGATATCTACGCTGATTTTGCCGAAAACTGGCTTGCAATGCCTGTTCTGAAAGGATATAAAACTCCCGGAGAACGTTTTGCGGGTGCACTTGAAACATATTGCATTGAAGCACTTATGCAGGATGGTAAAGCACTTCAGGCAGGTACGTCACACTTTCTTGGGCAGAATTTCGCAAAGGCATTTGATGTAAAATTTCTAAGCAAAGACAATAAGCAGGAACACGTGTGGGCAACATCATGGGGCGTTTCCACAAGATTAATGGGTGCTCTTGTTATGGCTCATTCCGATGATAAAGGATTGATAATACCTCCTAAGCTTGCACCAATTCAAGTAATTATCATTCCTATTTATAAAACCGATGAAGAATTTACTTTGGTTTCCGAAAAAGTTGCTCAAATAAAAAAATCACTTGAAAGTAAAGGTATTGCCGTGAAATTTGATAACAGGGATACTCAAAAACCCGGGTTCAAGTTTGCTGAAGCCGAATTCAGAGGCATTCCCGTGCGGCTTGCTGTCGGTCCGAGAGACGTTACCAACGGGACTGTTGAAGTCGTTAGAAGAGATACACTTGAAAAATCGGTTTACCAGCAAACCGACCTTGAAAATAAAATCACACACCTGCTTGATAACATTCAGCAAAATATGTATCAGAAAGCTTTATCTTTCAGGGAAAACAATACCTGCAAAATTGATACTTACAAAGATTTTAAAGAAGTTCTGGACGAAAAGGGAGGTTTTATTTTAGCTCACTGGGACGGTACTTCCGAAACGGAAGAAAAAATAAAAGAAGAAACCAAAGCCACAATCCGTTGCATTCCTATTGATAATGAAAGTGAAGCGGGTAAATGTATCTACTCGGGAAAATCATCAACACAAAGAGTTGTATTTGCAAGAGCTTATTAAAAAAGCTTGAAGTTTTCCATTTTCAGTTTAAAGTTCTGCAAAACTCGGCACAGAGTCTCATTGATAAATTCAACAATTTATCACGCAAATTAAAGCTTTTTCCATATCTTTGCAATTCACTAATTTATTAGGTATTCGATATGATTAAATTTGACAGATTTATTTTAAAAAACGGATTAAAAATTATTGTTCATAAAGATAAAACAACACCTATAGTTGCAGTTAATATTTTATACAACGTTGGAGCAAGAGATGAAAATCCGAAACGTACCGGCTTTGCTCACCTTTTTGAACATCTTATGTTTGGCGGCTCGGTGAATATTCCGAGCTACGATGAACCGTTGCAGAAATCGGGCGGCGAAAATAATGCATTTACAAATAATGATATTACAAATTATTATCTGACATTACCAAAGCAAAACATTGAAACTGCTTTTTGGCTCGAATCGGACAGAATGCTGAAACTTGCCTTTTCAAAGAAAAGTCTGGACGTTCAGCGAAATGTGGTGATGCAGGAATTCAAGCAGAGTTATCTGAATCAACCTTACGGTGATGTGTGGCTTTTACTGAAACCTCTGGCATATAAGGTTCATCCGTATCAATGGTGCACTATCGGGAAAGATTTATCGCATATAAAAAATGCAAAGATGGAAGATGTGAAAGCATTTTTTGAAAAATATTATTGCCCGAATAATGCAATCATGATTGTTGCAGGAGATGTTGAAACAAATGAAATAAAAAAACTGTCGGAAAAATGGTTTGGCTCAATTCCGAAAGGAAAAATAAATAACAGGAAATTACCGAAAGAACCGAAACAAACTTCACCCAGAAAATTGACAGTAAAACGTGATGTGCCGTTTGATGCCATATATAAAGCATATCATTGCTGTTCGCGTTATGCTAAGGAATATTATACAACGGATTTGTTGTCTGACATTTTATCGTCAGGTAATTCATCGCGTTTATATAAAACTCTTGTTAAAGAAAAAAAATTATTCAGCGAAATAAATGCTTATCTCTCCGGTGATATTGACGAAGGGCTTTTTATTATTTCGGGAAAGCTTGTTGGTGGAGTGAAAATGGAATATGCCGAAAATTTAATAAAAGAAGAGCTGGATAAAATTTCAACAGAATTTGTAAAAGAAAAAGAACTTCAGAAAGTGAAAAATAAAATTGAGGCAAATCTGGTGTTTTCCGAAATGAATATTCTTGATAAGGCAATGAATTTAGCTTATTGCGAATTACTCGGTGATGCAAATCTTTTTAATGATGAAATAAAAAAATATTTATCGGTTACAAAACAACATATTAAGAAAACTGCACAAACGATATTTAAAGAATCAAACTGCTCCACACTTTATTACTTATCAAAAATAAAATCAAAACCAAATGAGAGACGATAGAAGAAATACTCAC
>JBAZBZ010000054.1 GCA_041671145.1 Bacteroidales bacterium
CTTTTTCAGGAAAAGAAGGAAAATACGTTACTTCAAGGCATATAAGAGACAGAATTTTTAAAGAAACGGAAAAAAATCTTGCGTTAAGAGTTGAAGAAACCGAATCGCCTGATAAATTTCAGGTTTTCGGACGCGGCATATTACATCTTTCAATACTTGTTGAAACCATGCGCCGCGAGGGCTATGAATTTCAGCTCGGTCAGCCTCAAATAGTTGAAAAGATAATTGACGGAGTGCGGTGCGAACCTATTGAGTCGCTTACTGTCAACGTTCCCGATGCTTTTGTGGGCAGAGTAATTGAAATTGTTTCGGCACGAAAAGGAGATTTGCTTAGTATTAAACCAAGAAATGACCGTAAAACTTTAAAATTTATTATGCCCTCCAGAGGATTGATAGGATTGACGAACTGTGTTCTCACATCCACCGAAGGGGAAGCTGTGATTGCTCACCGTTTTAAAGAATATCAGCCGTGGAAAGGCGATATTCAGGGACGTATCAATGGCTCTCTTATTGCAATGGAAACAGGCAGTGCCATAGCATACTCAATAAGTAAATTGCAGGACAGAGGTAAATTCTTTGTTGTTCCCAACGATGAAATTTATCACGGACAAATTGTAGGTGAAAATACACGCTATGATGACATTATGGTTAATCTTATAAAAACAAAAAAACTTTCGAATATGCGTGCTTCCGGTTCGGATGAAAAACTTTTTATTGTTCCCGCAATTAAATTTTCTTTAGAAGAAGCCATGGAATATATAAAGGATGATGAATATGTTGAAGTAACTCCAAAATCAATACGCATGCGAAAAATTATTCTTGATGAGTTGGAAAGAAAGCGAAGCAAAAAAAGTTAACAATAATTTCGTGATATACTTTGAACGTTTTAGATTTATATTGTAATCAGTAACCTGAAACCAGTAATCGGCAAGTGGTTATCGGTAATCACTCATACACCGAATACCGATAACCAGTTACAAAACATAGCGATTGATTAAATTATGAATCTTGTCTTTTCCGAAACGCTTTTACTTTTTTCTTAAAGAAACCCCTGTCATTACCATCTTTTCCGCTTTTGCGAAAATTATTTTTCTGCGAAGAGTTTCTTTCATTGTGAAATTTCTTTTTATAATTCGGTTT
Source organism: Bacteroidales bacterium (assembly GCA_041671145.1). NCBI lineage: Bacteria > Pseudomonadati > Bacteroidota > Bacteroidia > Bacteroidales > Bacteroidales bacterium. Next base: position 1,141 of record JBAZBZ010000054.1, read on the forward strand.
TTCGTCTCTGCTGAATTCCTTTTCTCGCCCGTAGCTTCTTTCTTTTCCGTATCTTTTTTTATCAACATATTTTCTATCATCCGAACTATCATTTTCTGATTTTTCTTTTCTTTCCGATGCTCGCTCTACAAAAACATTTCTGTCTTTAAATCGAGCTTTGCACATAGCTTTAATGACATCATCAGCAAATTCTTTTTTCACTTCAAAAAAAGAAAATATTTTATTCAGGTCAATTCTTCCTATGGGAACTTGCAATCCTGATGTATTTGCATTAATCAGGTTTATCAATTCAGCGGGATATACACCATCCTTTTTACCGAGATTTATAAATAAACGAGCATAACCTTCGCCACCCATGCTTTCAAAGTCCCTGCGTTTATTCTTTGAACTTCCTTCGCCTCCACGTTCTTCGGTAGCATTTATATCTTTTGAATTTTTATAGTATTCGAGAAATCTGTTAAACTCAAGAGATACGAAACGTGTAATTATTTCTTCTTTGTCGAGCCCTTCTAATTTTTTAAAAATTGAAGGAAGATATGAGTTAATCTGCGAATGGTCAATTTCAACATTTTCCATTTTTCCGATAAAATAAAAAAGCTGTTTCTCGCATATTTCTTTACCGGTGGGAAGAGTGCAATGCTCAAATGTTTTTCCTAATTTTCTCTCAATAATTTTAAGCTGAAATTTTTCTCTCATATTAACAATGGCGATGGAAATTCCGGCTTTTCCGGTACGTCCGGTACGTCCGCTTCTGTGTGTGTATATATCAGGACTGTCGGGCAATGCGTAATTTATAATATGAGTAATATCATCAACATCCAATCCGCGTGCAGCAACATCGGTAGCAACAAGTATGCGAAGATTACGGTTGCGGAATTTCTGCATCACCGAATCGCGCTGTAATTGCGAAAGGTCGCCATGTAAAGAATCAGCATTGTAACCATCGGCAATCAGCTTGTCGGCAATTTCCTGCGTTTCTCTTCGTGTTCGACAAAATACGATACAATATACTTCGGGATTAAAATCAGCAATGCGTTTCAGAGCAAGGTATTTATCGCGTGAATGAACGGTATAACAAATATGTTTAATATTTGCTGCTCCTGCATTTCTTTTACCTATAGTTATTTCCGTGGGATTATTCATATACTTTTTAGAAATCCCCACAATTTCATTAGGCATGGTAGCAGAGAAGAGCAAAGTGTTTCTGCCTTCCTGAACACCGGAAAGAATTTCATTGATATCTTCCAGAAAGCCCATGTTCAGCATTTCATCGGCTTCATCAAGAATAACACGGCTTACATTTTTTAGTTTCACGGCTTTTCGCCTCATCAGGTCGAGCATGCGCCCTGGCGTTGCCACGATAATCTGCACTCCGTTTTTTATAGTTCTGATTTGTGTTTCGATACTGGAACCGCCATATACAGGAACTGCTTTTATTCCCTTACAATATTTCGCATAATCGTTGAGGTCACCTGTAATTTGTATGCATAGCTCACGTGTAGGGCAAAGCACCAATGCTGCCGGCAAAGGATTATCGAAATCGGCTTCCTGAATAAGAGGAACTCCATAAGCTGCAGTTTTGCCTGTGCCGGTTTGCGCCAACGCCACTATGTCATTTTTTTTACCGAGCATTAGTGGAATTACTTCTTCTTGTACAGGCATAGGATTTTCAAAACCCATTTCTTCTATGGCTTTTCTTATCTCCAAAGAGACATTTAATTCTTCAAAAGATTTCATTGTTTTTTAGTTTTGTGCTTCAGTAGCGACCATCTCCGAACCTCTGCGATGGCTTGTTTACAAAGAAAGGAATGAATTGTTTAAGACGCTTAGCTTAGAACACTATTATATTAAACTGCAAAGATAAGCAATTTTTATTTAATAATGAAGAAATTGAGTAATAACAATATTAATGGCAACTGTATAATAATAAAGTAAATACTTTTTAAAACCGAAAGTAAGCTGAACGGCAGATGCAGAAATCAATATCTTCATATTGTCTGTAACCATAACACCTCCCCTACCTTCAAACTTTTTATTTTTCATAAAATAAAAAACTCTTTTTATAAATTTTTTCTTCCCTTCATCCGACAAGCCATTGAAATATTGAATACGCGGGGAAATAATACTTTTGTATAATTCAAATATTTCGTTTTTTCTGAAAAACAAAATGTTTTTCGAATACCATTCATAAATCTGCCATACAGCAACAATAATAAAAACAGCAAGTATTATAAGCGGAGTTGAAGACATAAGAAGCAGCAATTTATTTTTTATCAAGTTCGCCAAACAAATCATAATCGGATGCACCGGTAATTCTAACATTATAAAAATTTCCGGTCTTAATCTTAGATTTGTTTTTATTTATTATAACTTCATTATCAACCTCAGGAGAGTCATATTCGGTTCTACCGACAAAGCAACCATTTTCCTTTTTATCAATTAAAACTTTTATTTTCTTTCCGATTTTATTTTTGTTTAATTCTGATGAAATTTCTTTTTGTAAATTCATTATTTCGCCAAAGCGTTGCTGTTTCAGGTTTTGAGGAACCCTATCTTTTAATTCAAATGACTTTGTATTTTCTTCCGATGAATAAGTAAAAACTCCAAGTCGTTCAAATTTTATTTTTTCAACGAATTCAACCAGTTCATTAAATTCTTTTTTTGTTTCTGTGGGATAACCCACCATAAGCGATGTTCGCAAAGCAATATCGGGAATTTTACTTTTTATTTTATCGAGCAATTCAAGAGTTTGTTTTTTGTTAATTCCTCTTTGCATTGATTTTAAAATATTATCATTTATATGTTGGAAAGGAATATCAAGGTATTTGCAAACTTTATTATTATTTTTAATGACATCAATAACATCTGGTGGAAAATTTGCAGGATATGCATATTGCAACCTGAGCCATTTTATTTTATCAATTTCCGAAAGTTTTTCAAGTAAATATGAAAGCCGTTGCTTTCCGTACAAGTCAATTCCGTAATAAGTCAAGTCCTGAGCAATTAAAATCAATTCTTTCACTCCTTTTGCTGCAAGCAACTTTGCTTCATCAACAATATTTTCAACAGGTTTTGAAATATATTTCCCCCTGATTAGCGGAATTGCACAAAACGAACATTTACGGTTGCATCCTTCAGATATTTTCAGATAAGCAAAATGTGAAGGAGTTGCAAGTTCACGCTCTCCGATTAAATTATTCCTGTAATTTGCATTAAGCTTTTTAATAATAAAAGGCAAATCATTAACACCAAAAAAATCGTCAACTTCGGGAATTTCACTTTTCAATTCATCTTTATATCGCTGAACGAGACATCCGAAAACAATAAGTTTTTTTATCAGTCCTTTTTTTTTGGCTTCAGCGAATTTAAGAATAGTGGTTATTGATTCTTCCTTTGCATCATTTATAAAACCGCATGTGTTTATTAATACAATGTCCGTTTTATTTTTCAATAAATCGTGCTTAGCATTGATTTTATTGGCTTTTAATTGGGCAAGCAGAACTTCGGAATCAACAATGTTTTTTGAACAACCTAAAGTAATAATGCTGATTTTATCGTTGAATATTTTTGTTTGCAAATTTGCCACAGATTCACTGATATTTGTTTAATTGTTAAATTGCTGAATTGTTGGGTTATCATACTTCATATTTTTCATATCGTATTTTTATTTTTTTTGTAATCCGTACATCCATATCAATTTTTAATTAGTGCCTGTCCATAAAGAGTTTGGTTCAGAATGTCCGAGTTCGAGGCTTTCGAAGTTTTAAAATCCGGAGTTTACTAAAGTAAATGACTGATTTTAAAACGAGAGTAACGAAGAAATCGGACATTCTGGACAAACTCTAATTAAAAAATGCTTCAACAAATTCAAATTTATCAAATATCTGCAGGTCTTCGAGCCGCTCTCCCACTCCGATATATTTTACGGGAATTTTAAACTGGTCGGAAACACCTATAACCACACCGCCTTTAGCCGTGCCATCTAATTTTGTTAAAGCAATAGCATTCACATCTGTTGCCTGAATAAATTGTTTTGCCTGTTCAATTGCATTTTGTCCGGTGGAAGCATCAAGAACAAGAAGTATTTCATGAGGAGCATCGGGAATAACTTTCTGCATAACTTTTTTTATTTTCGAAAGTTCGTTCATCAGGTTTGTTTTATTATGCAAACGCCCCGCAGTATCAATAATTACAACATCAGCATTTTTCGATTTCGCCGAAGTCAATGTATCAAAAGCAACAGAAGCAGGGTCGGCACCCATGCCTTGTGAAACCACAGGAACATCAACTCTTTTCGCCCATATTTCAAGCTGCGAAACTGCCGCAGCACGAAAAGTATCTGCTGCACCCAAAATAACGGTTTTTCCGGCTTTCTTGAATTGATATGCTAATTTTGCAATTGTAGTGGTCTTACCAACTCCGTTGACTCCAACAACCATTATGATATATGGATTTTTAACATCCGGTATTTCAAAATCCTTATAATAACCGGTATTATTTTCTGCCAGCAAACTTGCTATTTCTTCTTTAAGAATTCTATTTAATTCATCGGTATTCGTGTATTTTTCGGCTGCAACTCTTTTTTCAATTCTTTCAATTATTTTGAGAGTAGTGCTAATGCCAACATCTGATGAAATAAGAACTTCTTCCAGATTATCCAAAACGTCATCATCAATCTTTGATTTGCCAATAAGTACTTTCGTGAATTTTGAGAAAAAAGTTTCTTTGGTTTTTGCCAAACCTTTATTAAGTCCTTCTTTTCTTTCTCTCAAAAATATATCAAGTATACTCATACAAATTTTACATTATAGAACAAAGATATTAATTTGTATTATTAAACATAAAAAAAGCTTTTCCCTTTGAAAAAGCTTTTAAATATTGTTTTTATTTCAAATATTTCCGAGAAATTAATCTTTCTTTGAAAAGAAATCTTTAATATGGTCTTTATGAACAAAAGCTTCTTTAAAAGCGTAAGCACCTGTTTTTGGTGATTTGACCATTTTTATAACCCTTGAGTATTCTTTACCTTCACCGGTTTTAAGTGTAGCAACAACTTTCTTTGCCATAGTTTAAATTATTTAATTTCTTTATGAATTGTATATTTTTTTAACACAGGATTATACTTCTTCAGTTCTAATCTGTCGGGAGTATTTTTTTTGTTTTTTGTAGTAATGTATCTTGATATACCGGGCTTACCACTTGTTTTGTGCTCAGTACATTCGAGAATTACCTGTATTCTTGCATCTTTATTTTTCTTTCCCATTTTTTTCTTCGCTTTTTTAATTAGGACTGCAAAGATAATTATTTTATTTTATTATACAAAAAGTTTGAATGTTTTTATATTCCACCCAAAGAAGTTAAATCAATTGCGATAAAAGTACGAAATTGATATTTGATTGTTTTTCAACTGAATTTTGTTTTCACAGGCAACCTTCTCAAAAGTCAGTGTCTTATAAAAAAAATATATTAAAATTTGCATTTAGGCACCTTTATTTATTATCTTTGTTACTCTAAAAAAAAATAAAACTATGATAAAAAGAATTTTACTTTCAGCATGTATATTGTTAATTGCATTAAAAATCATTAATGCACAATGTACACCAAACCCCGCAATTACTTATTTAATATATCCGGATAGCATTACAGATTTACCCCCAGCAACTGCCACAATTGCATATTCTGCAACAATGTACACTGCCATACCGCATGATACCACTTATAGTGGAAATGCCCTAACGGTTGACTCTATTTATTTAACCAATATTTTGGGATTACCTTCAAGTTTAACCTATCAATGTAACACACCTAATTGCGGATGGGCAGGAGGCGCCACAATCGGAACATATAATCATGGCTGTGCACTGATTAGCGGTACTCCGACTTCAGGTGAAGTAGGAACACACAATATAAAACTGGCGACAAAATATATTGTAAAATATATGGGTTTTCCCTTCAGTCCAATATATGATACAATAAAAAATTATAAAATTGTTATTAATCCATTCAGCAATGTTGCAATTGTTAAAGCCGAAAAATTCGAAGTGTTTCAAAACAAACCAAATCCATTTAACGATTACACAGAAATAAAATTTACTTCACCACTTGTTCAGAATATAAATTTTGCAGTAATAAATTTATTAGGACAAACAATATATTCAGAAAAAATAAAATCAAAAATTGGTGAAAACAAAATTATCTTCAGTTCTATAAATGTCAATCCCGGTGTTTATTTCTATAAAATAAGTAACGAGAATACTGTTTTCATAAAAAAGATGACGGTCAATTGATGCTTTTAATAAATCAAAAATAATTATTATAACTTATCATTATCTTTGAAAAGTAAGTACTTCAAATACTTCGAGTACTTAAAGTTAGTAAAGTGTTGGGTGTTCAATATTTTTTTATTTTCAACTTTAAGTACTTTAGACACTCGAAGTACTTGAAGTACTTTTTTACAAGCTATGGATTTTGAATTAGTTGTTTTAGGCAATAGTTCTGCAACACCAATATACAACAGAAATCTTTCCGCTCAGGTTTTAAAAGTGCATGAGCATTTTTTTTTGATTGATTGCGGCGAAGGAACACAAATGCAGCTCAGGAAATTTAATATAAACATAAATAAAATAACTCATGTTTTCATAAGCCATCTTCATGGCGACCACTTTCTTGGTCTGCTCGGACTTATCTCCACAATGCACTTGTTCAGCAGGAAAAACGAATTGCATATTTTCGCTCATCAGGATTTAAAAAAAATTATTGATGTTTATCTTCAGTGTTCAAATACCGTTCTCTGCTTTCCTTTGGTATATCATCCATTGACATTTATTCAACCCGAAAAGATTCATGAAGATAAAAACATTAGTGTGAAAACAATTATTCTAAATCACAGAATAGAATGTTGCGGATTTTTATTTAAAGAGAAAGAGAAACCAAGGAAAATCAACAAAGAAATGACTGATAAATACAATATTCCTGTTCATGAATTAAATAACATAAAAAAAGGAAATGATTTTACAGATAAAAAAGGAAATATTATAAAAAATTCCGAACTCACCTTTGCTCCATCAAAATCTTGTTCCTACGCATACTGCTCCGATACAAAATACAGCGAAGCCATTATTCCGTTAATAAAAAATGTAGATTTACTTTACCACGAAGTTACCTTCATGTTGGAAAAGCAAAATACGGCTAACGAAAAATTTCACTCAACAACCATTGATGCAGCTACTATTGCAAAAAAAGCACAGGTAAAAAAATTACTCATCGGTCATTTTTCAGCAAGATATAAAGAACTCGAGCCATTATTAAATGAAGCAAAAAGCGTTTTTAAAAATACTGCTATTGCCGAGGAAGGTGTTACATATACTATAAATTAGTTTTCAGTTCTCAGTTTTCAGTTTGCAACTTTAAACTTTAGACATTAAACTTTAAACTTTTTTATATTTATTTCATATTTTAAATTAATTTTACTTGCTTTGTATATAAAACATTTTATATCTGAATGAAATTTATCATAAAATTATTTTTAAGTATTCTTTTCCTTTTTACAGGAACATTATTCTTATATTCACAAAACAATTGTGTTATCAGAGGTTTTGTATATGAAAAGGAAACCGGTGAACCTATAATTTTTACAAATGTTTATTTACTTGGTACAACCTATGGTGCTTCTACCGATGTAAACGGATTTTACAATATAACCCGTGTTCCTCCCGGCAAATACACCCTTACAGTTACTTATCTTGGATTTGACTCACTTAAAGAAGTTATTACAATTAAACCGAATGAAATTGTAAACAGAAAAATTTATTTAAGCAAATCTGCAATAAACCTAAAGGAAATAAACGTATCGGCAAAAAAAGAAGAAGCAAAAACACAGGTGCAGGTTTCCGTTACAAAAATTACACCAAGAGAAATAAAACAAATACCCACAGTAGGCGGACAACCTGATGTTGCCCAATACCTGCAGGTATTGCCGGGTGTAATTTTCACAGGCGACCAGGGCGGACAACTTTATATCAGAGGGGGCTCTCCTATTCAAAACAAAGTGTTACTCGACGGAATGGTTATTTATAATCCCTTTCATTCTATCGGTTTATTTTCGGTTTTTGATATGGATATCATTAGAAATATGGACGTTTATACAGGTGGATTTGGTGCCGAATACGGCGGCAGAATATCTTCGATAATGGATATAACAACAAGAGACGGAAATAAAAAAAGAGTAAGCGGTAATGTATCTGCGAGTCCTTTTCTTTCAAAAGTTTTAATTGAAGGACCTCTGGAAAAACAAAAAGAAAAAGGCGGCTCGTCTTCTTTTATTTTTTCGGCAAAATCTTCTTATCTCGAACAAAGTTCAAAGATTTTTTATCCTTATGTTGACTCCAGCGTATCCTCAAACGGACTTCCTTTCAATTTTACGGATTTATACGGAAAAATTTCCTTGAATTCTGATAACGGCAGCAAAATAAATTTTTTCGGATTTAATTTTAATGATATTGTAAACTATACTTCTATTTCAAAATTCCATTGGACTTCGAACGGAGCAGGCACCAATTTTATTTTAATACCCGGTGCTGCATCTGTTTTGATTAAAGGAAACATAGCTTATTCAAAATATAAAATATCTCTTACTGAAGAAAACAATGCTCCTAAAACAAGCGAAATAAGCGGTTTTAATGCAGGATTGAATTTCGTTTACTTTTTCGGTAAAAATGAATTAAACTATGGCATCGAACTTTTGGGATTTAAAACAGATTTTAATTTTGAGAACGCAATAAAAAGAACAATACAACAACTCGATTATACTACTGAAATTGCAGCCTTTTTTAAATACAAAATAACTGCAGGAAAATTCCTTATCGAGCCGAGTTTTCGTGCTCACTATTATGCTTCATTGTCGGAGTTTTCTCCTGAACCACGACTCGGATTGAAATATAATTTGTCTGATAAAGTGCGTCTAAAAGCTTCAGGCGGCTTATACTCCCAGAATTTATTAAGTGCCACATCAAATGCCGATGTAGTGAATTTGTTTTACGGATTCCTTTCGGGACCCGATAATTTACCCGACTCTTTTAATGGAAAGCTCGTTAAATCGCGTCTTCAAAAAGCTTATCATGTAATAGGAGGTTTTGAGTATTCATTAACAAAAAATATTGACATTAATATAGAAGGATACTATAAAAAATTCATGCAACTCACAAATATCAACAGGAATAAATTATACGACGATAACGGAGATAATTATAAAATCCCGGATTACCTGAAAAAAGATTTTATTGTTGAAAATGGCTATGCCGATGGTATTGACTGGACATTGAAATACGACACAAAAAAAATATATTTATGGGCTGTTTATTCATTAAGCTGGGTTCGTATGTTTGATGGTATTATGGAGTATTATCCTGTTTTTGACAGAAGACATAATATAAATTTACTCGGTGTGTACAAGTTCGGACATAAGCTCGACTGGGAATTCAATGTAAGATGGAACTTCGGCTCTGGTTTTCCTTTTACAAAAACTCAGGGATTTTACGAACTCATACCCTTTTCCGATGGTATTATGACCGATTATACAAAATCAAACGGCAACCTTAAAACTTTATACGATACAATAAATACAGGACGTCTCCCCTATTATCACCGCTTGGATATAACTTTAAAAAAAGAATTTATGTTCAGCGAAACTTCAAAGCTTGAAATAGATTTAAGCGTTACCAATGTTTACAACAGAAAAAATGTATTTTACGTAAACAGGATTACCGGAAAAACGTTTTATCAACTTCCGATAATTCCAAGTATAAGCATTAATTTTATTTTCTAAAAAAAATTACTTTGCTTCAATAACATTTTTTATAGAATTATTATTTTTCTGTTTTATTAAATAAAAAAATGATAGAAAATAAAGAATCGGTAGTTATTACAGGATATGGCTCCATCTCACCTCTTGGTTTTGAAAAAGAAAAAATATGGAAAAATTATCTGAGCGAAAAATCATTTATCAAAAATATTTTATTTAATGAAAAACTTTATCCTGTTGGTGCTTTAAGTAAAGATGCAGAAAATAAAATACAAAGTTTTATCGAAAGAAATATAAAACTCAAAAAATTAGACAGAACAGCATTGCTTGCTATAATAGCCGCAAATGAAGCTTTTACAGATGCTGAATGGAATAACAAAAAAGCTCTTTTAACCGGAGTAACAATAGGTTCTTCACGCGGAGCAACAAAAACATGGGAAGAATACCACGAAAAATTTTTGCAAACCGGTAAAACCCATTTATTAACATCTCCATTAACAACACTCGGAAACATTTCAAGTTCTGTTGCCGATTATCTGAGCATTGAAGGACCTGTTATCAGCCACTCCGTTACATGCAGCACAACAATACAATCAATTGCAAACTCTGTTGCGTGGCTCAAAGCAGGAATGGCAGATAAATTTCTTGCCGGAGGAAGTGAAGCTCCTTTGACAAAATTCACATTGGCACAACTCGAATCGCTTGGAATTTATTCGAAGTTTTTAAATGATGAATTCCCCTGCCGTCCTTTGGAATTAAACGCAAACTCAATGGTTATAGGCGAAGGAGCGGCAGTATTTGCTGTAGAAAAACTAAAAAAAGAAGAAATAAAAAACAAAAAAATATATGCTGTAATTGAATCTGCAGGTTTTGCTTTTGAAAAAAATCCATCGGCAACAGGAATATCCGCAAATGGTGAGAATTTTCAAAAGGCAATGAAAATGGCATTGAAAAACCGTAACGACAAAAATGATATTGATTTGATTTTAATGCATGCACCGGGAACCATTGCCGGCGACAAAGCCGAATTAACAGCAATAAGAGAAGTTTTTAAAAACAAAATCCCTAATCTTTATTCAAATAAATTTAATATCGGACATACTTATGCTGCTTCTGCCGCATTAAATTTAGAACTGGCATTAATGATTTTTCGAAACCAAATAGTGCCTGATATTCCATATAAAACCGCTTTTCAGAATACAAAAAAAGAAATAAATAAAATCATGATAAATGCAGCCGGTTTCGGTGGAAATGCCGCAAGTTTAGTTTTGTCAAATATAAAATCAGGGTGATTCGCTAAAAGATTTTTCTAAAATTTTACTTTATGTTCTTTTTTCCTTGATAAAAAAACCATAGGCAACACAATGTCTAAAACCATGTCAATACTATATTTTGTGTCATAAATCGCTAAGAACACCAAGTTTAGAATACTAAATATTCTTTATTCCAACTTCCATCATAAAATTATTTCATCAAGATTTCCTTTGCCCTGACGGATTAGAATTGGCTCATCATTCGTGCAGTCAATAATTGTTGAAGCGACAATACTTCCGTATCCACCATCAATAACTATGTCCACAATGTCTTTATATTTTTCATAAATCAATTCGGGGTCGGTTGAATATTCAATTATTTCATCTTCATCGTGGATAGATGTTGTCAATATTGGGTTTCCGAGTTCTTTAACGATGCTGAGTATAATGTTATTGTCGGGAATACGAATACCTACAGTTTTTTTCTTCGATTCGAAAATTTT
>JBAZBZ010000055.1 GCA_041671145.1 Bacteroidales bacterium
GATAATTTTAAGTCGAAATTAACTTTTTCGTAGTCTTTTTTTCGACAGGGTTGAGTCTTGAGTTTTGTCATTGTTTCCGTTTTATTGGTTAATTTTTAGTCAACCGATTTTAGGAAATGACATGAAAAATGCTTGCCGCTAACGATTAGGGCTTGATTTAGGCGGGCAATAAATACCTGCGTCATTCTCACCCGTGAACAAATTTATAAATAATTATTGAATTTCAAATTACTAATTTCTGCCCGCTTAAAACAAGCCCATGTTAGCGGTTTGTGTTTTTTATTCTATATACTCCAAAATCATTTTTATAATTACAGTCGAGAACATCTGTACTCAACCAAATATAATCATATTTATCAATTGCAATGTTTGTTATTCTATATTTATTTTTCATTTCCTTTGGAATAAAATCAAATATATCTTTATTATTAACTTTGAAAACACCCCAGTCACAAACAACTAATTTATTATTTTGTGAATCCACAACTATAGAGGTTACTTGATTAGTGAGAGTATCTCCTGGCAATTGAATCTCTGACCATTTTTTGTCATTAAAAACTGAAATTATTCCTCGGCTTGTACCGAAATATTTTACATTGTTGCTGTCAATCGCTATAGAATATATCCATTTATCAACTAAACCGTCATTAAATGAATAATGTTTCCAATTATTTTTTATAGAAGTATAAATTCCATTACTTGTACCAATCCATATATTACCAAATTTATCTTGAGCCATAGAGTATGCAAAAGAAAAAGAATCATACTCGGGTTCTTTAATTTTTGTCCAAGTTTGTCCATTAAAATTATAAATACCTTCTCCCATTGTTCCTATCCATATTATATAATTTTTATCAATCATTATCGAGCATATTTCAATTTTGGTTGAATCCCATTTGCCATGATGGTCTACAAAATCTTCAGATGTATTTTCATCTTTAGTTGTGTCAATATCTTCGATTAAGATTTTTCGTATATTATTAGTATCAGAAATGCTATCTGTAAATGGCAAATTAACTTCAACAATTTGTGTTCTCATTTCACTTGGTGGAATATAAGTTTTAAATTCTTTTCCATCATACTTTGTAATCCCTCTTACACTGACAAACCAAGCGTTATTTTTATTGTCAAAATCAACAAATTCAATTCGATTTGATGGTAACCCATTTGATTTATAAAAACTTGTCCATTTGGTGCCATCATATTTTGTAATCCCACTGTCTGTGCAAAACCAAATATTATTTTGTTTATCAATTTTAATAGAATTTACAAGATTGCTAGAAAGCCCATCTTTTTTTGTGAAATTATTTGCTTGTTGCGAGAAATTATCTATCGATATTAATGCAAAGAATAAAATTATAAATGCTCTGTGTCTCATATTTTTTTTAACATAACCGCTAACGGACGGCGGTTTAAAGAGCCACCGGTGTTTCAGCACAAATGTATCAATAAGATTTGAAATAAAAAAACTTGCGTCACTTTCAACGGAGATAGAAACCGGTGGTTATTTAAACCGCTTGTTAGCGTGCGTATTTTTTCCTCCATTCATCGTCAAATATAACAGGCAAATTCCATTTAGTCCTACATACTTCTCCATGTCGATATAACACATCCCAGTCAGGCAACAAACTAATCACTCGCAAAGCTTCTTTATTAAATAAATCATTGTCAACACCACGTAAAAGTTTAATACTATCAGGCTTCGTAGATACTCCAGTTTGACAACCAACATAAACTGTTAATCTCTTTCCTTTTAAGTCAGGTAGGTTAGTCCAATTAATATGCCTTTGAACAAATCCGACAAGTCTGTCTTGTTGTGTATAAATCGATATGTGTGTTTTTGAATTATCAAGTTCTTTTTGAGACTTTAATCTTCCTTTCTCAAATGTCAAAACCAATTCTTTTTCATATATAGATTCATAACCACCATGAACATAATAAAGCATTTTACCTTTTTGAATATATAAATTATCTGTCAGCCAACTTGCTTTTATTTTTCCATTCTTTATTTCTTTTGGAAATAGTTTATTTAAATCTGCTTTCAGTTTGCAGTCACAATCAAATATGTTGGTTAAAAAAATTTCTCCGTCAATAACTGTCCACTCAGCAATGTATCCTCTCCAGCAATCAGTACTTGTCTGTCCACTGTTATTGCCAAATAATCTTGGTCTTAATGATTCAATGTCTTGACGTAATTCTAATGGATTTGAAAAAACAGTCAACGTGTCATTTTTTAAAATTATAATGTCTCCTAATTGAGCTGTCGAAAAAACAGTCAAAGGAAAAATTATAACTATCAATATAGCAAAAATGTTTCTCATAATATGCACGCTAACGGTCAGGTGTTGCTAACGGCGGGGTTTTTAACGTGCGTCAGTTTCAACCGTGATTAATTTCATTTATTGTTTTACACTTTCGACTTTTTGTGAACCCCCGCTGATAGCAACACCATGTTAGCGGTTTGTGGCTCTTCTTCAATCTTTGTCAAGTTAAATGCTATTTTTGTTTGTGTCTTAAATGGTTCAATTCTTTTTTCTGCAAGTTCAATGTATTCTTTGCTTATGTCATATCCAACGTAATTCCTCTTAGATTTTAATGCAGATATTGCAGTTGTTCCACTACCAATAAATGGGTCAAGTATAATATCGTTTTCAAAAGAATAAAGTTGAATCAATCGAAAAGGTAATTCAAGTGGAAATGGTGCTGGATGTCCAATTCGTCTTGCACTTTCTGCATTCATTGTCCAAATGGACTTTGTCCATTCCATAAATTGTTCCTTTGAAATTGTATTTCCTTTTTCGCCTTTTTCTCTTTTATAGTCGCCTTTTGAAAATACCAAAATATATTCATGAATATCTCGTAGTATTGGATTAGCTGCGCTTTGCCAACTGCCCCATGCTGTTGAAGGGCTCGCACTTGCTGCTTTATTCCAAATGATTTCTCCTCGCATATTGAAACCAATGTCAAGCATTATCTTTGAAATGTAGTCTGATAATGGTATATATGGTTTACGTCCAAGGTTGGCTACATTAATGCATGCTCGTCCACCGTTAACCAAAACTCGATATGTTTCTTTAAAAGAGTTTTCAAGAAGCTGTAAATATTCTTTTAATGAAAGGTCATCGTCATATTCTTTTGAAACATTATACGGTGGGGAGGTAATCATTAAATGAATAGAGTTGTTAGGTAACTCTTTCATGTTTTCAGCAGAACCAAGAATTAATTTGTTGATAAATTCTTCAGGTAATTCATATTCTTTTTTATCTAAAACTTCTTTTCCTTCTAATTCCGAATATAGTTTTGAGTTATAAAACTTCGAACTATCGTGATTAATTCTCCCATTTGTTCCAAAAGCACTTGTTTCTGTTCCGTTTAATCTTTTCATTTTAGTTTCGGATTAAAGTTAAGAATTTTTCTGCTTTTGCAATGTCATTAGCTTCTCTGCTTGCAATAGAAATTATTTTACCCAAATCAGTTTTTGATATCATAGATGAGAAGTAGTTCATATCGTTTGCAATAAGTTCTCTACATAACGACAAAATATTTTCTGTCGATTGAATTGTTTGAAAACCTTTTTTGGATGTGACTTTAATATAATCGCTTTCAGTTGGCTTTGGGTTCAATGACCAAAATCCTTGAATAACTCCTGATGTTTTAAGAAAGTCAACTTTCTTTTGGTAGCTATCTTGTATAGGGCTATTTCCTAATATAATAATTGGAATTTTAGTTGATTCAATCCCTGAAACTCTTATATTGATAGATTTCCCTATTGCTTTTAACATAGAGTCAGAGCGAAGAAAAGAAGGATTTCCTTTATGTTGTTTGTAGTCACCAACAAAATCAATTCTATTCGGAATAGTCAATTTGTAATTTGATACAACACTCATTTTGATTTCAAAAAGGAGTTTAATATTTTCTGCTTGTTGATTAACTGAATTTGTTGTGCAGAAAGCTAAGTCAGCACTGGATTGTCTTGTCAATCCGAGTCCTTCGCAAACAACACCATTAACTGCGAAAAGATTAAGCTCTGTTGCAATTGGCTCAAAGAGTGTCCTGCACCATTTTTCTGTGTATTGACCTATAAGAGAGTTTCTGCTTTGTAATGTTTTTCCTTCTGCATCAGAACCTTTGGGAACATAAGCAAAGTAACCATTTTGTAGATTATAAAAAAGTTGTTCGGGAGAAGCAAAGTTGTTTAGTGCTTCTGTAAAGAAATTAATTTCAGTATCGTTATTCCAAAGTGCCATTATATTTTTTTTTCAAAGATAATCATTTTTTGTGATTTATAAATTCATGTTAATATTTGTACTCTGCTTCCGCCATAACCGCTAACGTGCAGGTGTTGCTAACGGCGGGGATATTAATAGCTCTGTCAGTTTCTACCGTGATTATTTTTATTTGTTGTTTTACACTTTCAAGTTGTTGCGAACCCCCGCTGATAGCAACACCATGTTGGCGTTTCGTGCATTATTTTACTGTTTTTGTTCTTTTATTTCTATCTATTTTTTTCTTGAATAATTCATCAACACGATGTCTTCTCACTTTATCAGCTCTGATAAAAGCACTAATAGCATCTTCCTCTTCTTTAGTCAAAGGTTCTTGTCCTCCGATTATATCAATGTCAATTTCTTCTTTATTTGTCATGGTTAATAATTTTTAAAATATTTGTCTAATAATATCAATGCAGCTTTGGTGTCTATTATCATCACACGCCCACCAGAGTGTCTTGCTCCTAATGTTTTTTCATAGTGGTCTATCAGCTTCGATTTAGAGATAAATGAGATATATCCTTCAAAACCTCTCTGAAATGAGTGCCTGCAAACAAAAGCAACTAAATTTCCTGCAACTCCAGCATAAATTTTATTTTTACCTTTATTGAATCCTGCATTTTCCAACAGATGCATATAAATGTGGTCTCTGCGAATTTCTATACTTACTAATCCTTGAATAATATTTGGATTATTAGTTATTGTCAGCTTATAAACTTCTCTTTCTGGTTGATTCAACTCATACTTCCAATCAAACACCCATCCATTTTTCTTGCTAACCATTGGTAAATCTTTCGCTGATAATAAAGTAACTTCAGTCGTAAAACTATCTCCAGTAAAAACATTTTCAATGGAATTTGTCAGCTTGTCAACTCTGAAATCCAAAGGTATTTGTCTTCTTTTATTCATGGCACAAATATACTAAAAATAAATCATTTAATCAATAATTTGTTGAATTGCTGACCGCATGAACGCCAACGGTTCGCGGGCTTGTGACGACAGCGGTTTTAATACTTGCGTCACTCTCACCCGAGACAAAAGTAAATAAATTATTTCAAACTTTCAAATTGCACTTTACCGCTGATGACACAAGCCCGATGTTAGCCGCCGTTATTATGGTTTAAATGGTAAATTATCACAACATATTATTGGCTTAAATGAACAAATAAATTCTTTCATGATATTTTTATTAACAGGAATCCAACCATAATCAGCAGTTTCAAATCCATATAGTCCATTGTTTCCATAATTAATGCCATATCCTTTTACAAACTCATTATTTCTATAGATATATAAAATTAGTTCGCCATTATTAATGTCTTTATCAGTGTATATACCTGTTAATTTATTTTTTGTTTTTTTCAATGTTTCCTTATCATTAATCTTTGCAAAATAATTTCTCAAAATAGAATTATTTAAACCACTCGTATATTCTTTGTATAAATTAGTGTCAGGCATTTTAGCCTTAGATTCGTGGTATGCTTTTGGCGACCATAAATACATTGTCCATGTACCATTTTCAAAATCATATTTTTGAAATATATTTATTGGTTCATCAATAGAATAATTAGAATTTCCCATACAACTTTTACTTGGAACTTTATCAACACTTTTTGCTATTGTGAAATAAAAATATTTTTTTCTGTTTTGAGGATATATGCAAATTGAAGAATTCCAATATTGTTTTTTTACTTCAAAAGCAGCTTTAGCATAATCATCATATGTATATGTGTCAATTTCTTCAGAACTATAATTGCTTACAAAACTAATAATACTTGACAAGCTACTACTTTCTGAGGGGAAGCATCTTTTCCCATTTTTAAACATAAAGAAATTTATTACCACCCTAATTTTGTCAGAATCTATTGCCAAACTATCCATATCAATTGCATTAGATTTCCAATAATACTCATACTCAATCCATGCTTCATTCGGATAAATATTGTATTCTGGAGTTTGCATTGTATCATTATTACGACATACAAGTTTGTCTATAAAATTACCTTTCTTTTTTGACTGTTTAATATTTTCGCTTGGGTTTAAATATTTTGAATTTAACCGCATAGGTTTAAAAAGTTGCATTATAAAAAACATAAACATGCAAACTACAACTATAAATAATAATATTATAATATAACTTCTTTTCATATTAACTTTAATCACGACTAACGTTTTTATAAAAATTTTATTTAAAGTATCATAATATAATTGTCATTCTGTTTTGTAAAATTTAAAAAAATATCGACATAAAAGTCAGCTTAAAAAAATCTATTTGTGTGACGGATAATGGCGGCTAACGGTCGGTTGCTTATTTAGTGCGGGAATAAAACGCACTTCATTTTCTACCGAAACAAAATTAATAAATTGCAATGAACTTTCCTAATCACCAAAACCCGCATTGAATAAGCAACTTGTTAGCTGCTGGGCATTGTTCCTTCTCTGTCAAAGTGGTTTTGTTTCTTGTTACTTACAGAGGTTTCAACGGGTGATATTTTTTTTGTGTCCGACTTGATAATGTTTCTGTGCGGCAGCAAGGCAAGCTCTTTGGCAGGTTTTGGTTGTGTGATAGCTTGTGCGACCTGCCAATGTGCTTGACTTTGCGTTGGCTTATATACTAAGCCCTTTTATCAAATTATATTCCGTCGAGTTATTACCATATTGGGCTTTAACATATGCCTTTACTCTTTGCACTCTGTCTTTGAGGTCGGCGTATTGATTTAGTCGGCTTGCTCTTGTTGTTTTTAGTAATTGTATCTTTTGAGCTACTGCATTGTTTAAAGTTGTCAACTGGGTAGCTGTCGTTTGTAATGCTACTATTTTTAATGCATTGCTTGATGGGTTGAATGCTGTAAATTGTGTCAAGTTGCTTACAATGTCATTGAAAAACTGTGTCATTGAGCCGTAGGAGCGTTCTGATTGGCTGATTGCTTTTTCCTGTGCAGGTTTTGTAGGGTCGGCAGGTGCTTTTTTAAGTTTTGTTGCTCGCATTTTTTTTATTATTGCGTTTACAACTACTGCTTCTGTTGATTTTTTTCCGTATTGTGCTTCTACTGCTCCTTTGATTGGGGAAAGGAGTTTTTCAATAGAACCAGTCTTTATTGAAAATGCAGATTGTCGAGCATCTACTGCGACTTTGTAATTTTCCTGCTGACTGCTTTCTGATGAATTTGTAGTAACGATTGAGTTAATAAGTGTTGTCATACTTGCAACACTTTCTTGTGTACGTGGTGGTGCATAACCTACAAACCCTGAAATAAAGGTTAAAAGGTCTTGAGCTCTTCTTAATTTAGCTCCAAATGTGTTTTCTGATATTGATGCCATAATTTTATAGTTTTAAATTATTAATAAAAATGCTATTGTGTAAAATAAAACTCAAAGATAGTAAAATTATTTTGCGATTGTGTAAAAATATTTTTGTATTGTGTAAGTTTAAAATTGAATTGTGCAAAGTTATAAATATAATTGTGTATTATTAAAATAAGATTGTGTAATATTAAAATGAAATTGTATAACATTAAATTATGATTGTGTAATATCAAACCTTGATTGTGTAATATATTTATAGGAAAGTGTTATTCGAAATTAAAAATGTTAAAATGAAAACACTTTGTTTTTATTGTATTCAATAATACTTTTCATTTTTTCAAAACATACTGTAATTTCTTTTGAAGTAAAACCATCGTTTAATAGTGTGTTCTCTATTTTTAAATAATCATCGTTATTTATTTTTATTATATCATTACCACCATCAAAATAAAAAAAGTTTGCAGTATTATTATGAGTAGCATTTATAAAAATTTGATAAATACCCTTATTATTTTTAACATTACTAAGTACATTGCAATAATAAATCATTTTATTATTATTGAAAAGATTATCCAAAGAACTTAATATTTTTGGATAATCTTTAAAAAAACTATCTGTAATTTTTATTTCACAATTACATGTTTTTCCATTATTAGAAATAATTGTTTTTGAACTGATGCAACTTGTTAACATCATTGGCAAAATGAAAAAATAATATATATATCTCATAATTTTATTTTTACGGATTAACTGATTTTTTGGCTTTGTCAATTGCTTTATCTACTTTCTTAGTATTACCTTCGGTGGCATTATAATAATCCTTATAATTTTGTAAATAATCTGATTGAGATGATGATTCTTTCGGGTTAAGCAAATTAAACTCTGTTCTTGATTGAAGTTCATCTTGAACTGGTTTGCTTTCCTCGTCTGTGTTATTGCTCATGTGAGTTTCTTCATGTACACCAACTGCATTAATTAGCTCATCTTTTGTTGCTGTTTCAAACCGTTCATTAACTTCTTTGCCTTCTGCATTTTTAACTTTTCCATGTTTTGCTGTTGAAATAGTTACTGTAAATACATTATCGCCAGTTTCTTCTGTGGTACCGTGAACTAATTTACCTCCTTGTGTTAATTGTTTATCCGTTAAATCAAATTTATATTCCTCTGCTGCGCCTGTAAAAAATTCTGCTGCTTTAATCCCTCTTGGAGTTTTAATTAATGCCTGAAAAATTTCAGTTGTTTTAGCGTCTGGTTTACCTTGTATTACTGGTTTACCTGCATCATCTTTGCCTATTGTAACGGGCTTACCATCTACACCATATACTACCCTGCCATCATTATCAGTAAAGTAAATCGGATTATTTAATGCAAAAGAATATGGGCTAATAGGAACATATTTATGGGCAAGCGGGTCAATATTCCAAGCGAAAACAACAGGGTCGAAATTGTAATTATTGTATAAAGTATCAGTTGGGCTGAATTTGCTTATTTTTTGTTTTTTTGTATCAAATATAGTTCTACTATATTGTTCAAAGGGTTTTGTTTCGTGAATTTCATCGAATAATCCCCATGATAATGTTGCATAACGAGTGTCTTTAGGGTCAGATTTAATATGTTTAAATGGGTTTGGTGTTTGGTCTTTTGCAATGAATACAGCGGTTGTATCATTCTGCATTCTTGAAATTATTAAATTTTTAATTTCTATTGGCATTTCACGATAACCCTTTTTATAAAGTGAGGCAATTAATTTTTCGTATTCTTTAAATTGTCTGTCATTCTGTAATTGTACGATTGATTTGTTTTTATTTATTATTCTTTCTTCAAATACTTCGGCTTTTAGAAGCATTGCATTTAAATTTAAAGAATCATATTTTAAAGTTGTTTGTGCACATTGTAAAATAAATTCATCTGATTTCGAATTGAATTTATTTTCATAACCTTTAGCAAGATAAACGAGACAAAGGGAAACGGATTGTTTTAAATTTAGTGTACGCAATGAAATACCATTTACAACTGCTTCGTGTGTTGTATTTGTAAATGCTTTTATTGAACCACTGCCAGGGAATGCTCTTGATGCAAGTTCAATATTATAAGGCGCTCCTTTCATATCGTTATGAACAATATAAATATGTCCGGGCGCTGTTGCTATATTTGCATTTGAATTGAATCGTTCCGAAAATATTTTGAATAATATTGCTAAAGCATAGCAATTACCTTTTTCTTGAGCAAGCAAATGTAACACTTGGGAATTACTCCAATTAGTAGTACTTAATGGGTCTTTACTGGTATATTGAAAAGGCGAATTATATGTGAGTTTATTTTTAGTAACGTAATAGGTAGTATCTGTAATATATTTAAAAATAGCCCAGTTAGTTAATACATCCTTGTATTTTAGTTTTTTCTCATCAATTGTTTCTAACAAAGAAGGTTTCAAGTTTTGAATACTATCATTGTAATTTAAATATACCAAATTTGATATTCTGTTTGTATGAATAGATAAAACATTCTTGAAAACATTATAATCAAATTTGTTTTCCCAATATGCATTTTCCGTAATAAAAACAGCTCTTTCATAATCAAGCGGAATTTTGCCAGATAACATATTTTCTATTTCTGTTTTTGCAGAATAGAAACAGATTTTTGCCAATGAATCCTCTTTTGTTGGATTATTGGCATACAATGTACTTGCTGAAATAATTTGCAGAGCAAATACACATTTCAAAAATAATGATGTTGTTTTCTTCATAATGCAAATTTATTAAATTTTTAATTATTGATATTTATAAATAGATTTCGTTTTTCTTTTCCGTTAAAACCCTTTTCTTGCTGTACTTTTCCTCTAAATTCCTGTAAATTCATTTGCTGTTCATAAAGTCCTGCTGGCATTTCTTCGTATCCTATTGATTTCAGATAAAGTTCATTTTGTTGTAATGCTTCGTAAAGTTCTGATGCTCCTTTTACTTTGTTTATGTCTTTTATATCTTTAATCCCATTCGTATAAAGCAAGCGGTCTAACATATGAGCGAGAACAGAACTACGTAATAAAATTGCTTGTAAATTATTTTGTTTCGGAAAACATTTCATCGAAGTATTAATACATTCATTTAAGAATGTGCCATCGGCAACGCCATATTTATTGAGGTAGCTAATTCCTAAACTTGCAATACAATCTCCAACGAGCATTAATTTATTAAGCGTATCAAGATATATACCGCTGTTTTCTGCTTGTGGTGTAATATACATGTGTTCGGAATACCAGTCATCTGAAATATTCCAGTTTGATGTTGGTTCGTAATTATGTATTTTTCCTGCGTCATCGGGATATTTAATAAATGAATGATTTGGAGCAATTGAAATATAAAACTTTGCTCCAAGTGCTTCGGCAATTAAAATATAAACTATTGGTAAACTATTACACTGACCTGTGCCTGTTGCAAATGTTTTTGTTACAAAATAATTTCTAAAATCTTTCTCGCCTTTGTAATCAATATAATCGTAAGTATAAGGTAAATGTTTTTTTGTTGATGAATTTGATACGTCTGTTTTTTTTATTTTTATGCTTGTAACTTCTTTCATGAATTTTTGTATCGTTTTATGAATTGCCTCGTTGTCTCGTGGATTCAGGTTGTTTTGCATCATCATTTGTTTGATAAAATCGGCATTTTCGTTTATGGTTTTGCAGTATTCTTTATAAGTAAGATAAGTATTTCCATAAGCACTTTCCATTATATAAAAAGCATCTCTTAATAATATTGGTTTCTTTCCTGTTACCATGCTTTTTAATAAATTCAATGCGTCTGTATATGGTTTTGTTTTATTGATAAAGTCGCCAGATTTATAATAATCAAAGCTATTTCTTTTTCCTGTTTCTCCCGCGTTTGCTTCGTTAAGAATATTCAATAATTCCTGATGTTGATTGTTTGAAAATTCATTATTATTATTTTGTGAACCACGCATATTAAATTTAATTCTTGCTTGTTGATTTTCTTCTTTTGAAAGATAAGGTCTATCCATGTATGCCCCCATCATCTTTTCGGCATTGATATAAACTTGTTCTTTAACATCATTGTCTGTTGAACCCATTGAATTATTTTGTGTCGGTGTCTGTTGGTTTTGCTGTGTAAGGGTGCTGTTGGTGTAATATTGGCTTCCTGTATTTACTTGTTTAAAGTTTTCAAATTTAGGTGCAGTTGTCTTATTGGTCTGTGCTGTCAAGGTGTCAACAAAGAAAGAAGTTGTCAGGATAAAGCACAAAACTATCCACGAAGCAGGCGGGCAGGCATTTAGCTCTTTTGCAAGTTTTGGTCGTGGGTCGGCTGGTGCGACTTGCAAATGTGCTAAATTAGGGTTGGCTGTTTTATTTTTTTTCTTTGTCATTTATTTATTGATTCCGTTTCTTCAAAGCGTTTGTCTTATACTGAAATAGGTTGACCATTTTTCGTTAAATATATTTTACAAAATTAGCACTAAATTCCGAAACATTGATAACTTATTAAAAAACCTTTGAGAGTTTTTTAAAAGTTGTCAACATTC
>JBAZBZ010000056.1 GCA_041671145.1 Bacteroidales bacterium
CTATAATAGTTGTACATGTGTTCTCTGAATGCCTTATAATTCTGGTTGGTAAGATTTTCAAGGATCCAATATCTGTTTTTTGTACTTTCGAATGACTTCCACCCTTTATCCTGAGTGCTTTGAGTTAAGTTAATTATTGCTTGTGCTTTTTCATAAAATGGCGTGCCTCCATACAGTGAAAAAGTATCGTAATCGAGTCCGATAATTAAATACGAATAAAAAGCAAGAATTGATGTGAGATTTGAAATATAAGTATTATCGGTATAATCCAAAGGCTGCGATTCAACATATTTAATATTAAAATCTTTATCAATAAAATTTAATAACACAGTATTGTAAGTAGTTTTAAATACCGGGCGGCGAACCTGAACCTGAATTGTGCCATTGAACACATCATTGTTTCTTTCGGTAAGGTTAATAAGAATGCTACATTCGATGCGTTCTTCGTTTTTAAAAACATTATTTGTCCATTTCCTGTTATTCATAAATTCCCAAATAGACAATCTCAATGTTTCGTATATTTTCTTGTCGCTGCCGGGTATTTTGTCGGATACGACCTGCACATTGCAATTCAACTCCTGAGAAAATGAATTGAAAATAAACACTATATTTACTATAAGTACAAAAAAAAGTTTTTTCATACAATCTTATTTATAACTTTTCTAATAAACGGCATTTCTATAAAAAATATTGTTCTCAACCTATCCATTGTGAATTTATAAAAAAACTAAAAGCTAATACCTGTAATATAACATTAATAAAATATAAAGGTAAATATAGTTTTTTAAAATATTTATTTTTATTAAAAAAAATATAAGCAACAAACAAAATTATATAAATATAAACAGCAATATAAAAAACTAAAGTTTGAATTTTAGATAATTCAAAAATTGGCATAAAAGGGTTAAATAGCAATAAAATAATAATAGTATAAAATAAAATCAACAACATTTTTTTAAATTCGAATAACGCATTTCTATTAATAAAAATAAAAAAAACAAGAAAAAAAGGTGTTGAAAAAGAGTACCTGTTTAAACTTTGCAATCTTTCACCTTGATATGTCAACACAAAAACAGCAGTTGCAAACAAATAGCAAACAGAAAACAGAAATGCTTTGTTTTTTATATAATTCTGTAATTTTATTTTTTTAATAACTATATATAAACAATATATTCCCGCAAAAATCCCAATCCAAAGAGCAATAATATCGAGCCAAAGAGCATTATATCCTATTGATGTTAAAGGAAATTTCAACAAATGAAAATAATGATTCCATTGAGCTTGCGATTTTTTAAAAGCAAACCAGACACCTGTTACATTCCACTGATATAAAATAACAGCCATGTTAGCAACAAACATAATTATGCCATACGTAATTATATTTTTAATACTCTTGCTTAAATCTTTTTTACCATCAAAATAAATAAACTCAATAAATATTATTGCAGGAACAAATAAAACAGCGGCAGAGCGGGTTAAACAACAAAAAAACAAACCAATTGAAGCCAAAACAATATTGTTTCTATTCAAACCTATTAATAACACCGAACCAAATAAAAAAAACAATGCTTCGCTAAAAGGAACAAACATGAATATAATGCTTGGAAGCGATAGAAAAATTAATCCATCTTCTTTTTTTATATTAAATTCCATGGCAATAAAAACAAAAGAAATAAAAAATATCGAAGCATTTATTATTGCCATTGTTGAAGCATTAACATTCAAAAACGACCATAAAAAAGGAAAAGCAGGAAAAAAAGCAACGCTGCTTTGTTCTGCTTCTTTATAATAATATCCAATATCTTTAATGATTTTATACCAGCCGCAATCCCATCTGCAAATATTAATTTCTGAAGGAAATATATTTATTATTCCTGTGAAATAAAACAAACAGTATAATGCAGCAAGGAAAAAAATGTGAAAAAAAACATAATTATATTCACTAAATAAAATTTTTCTCACTTTATTCTTTAATAAGTTTGATTGTGTATTTTTTATCACCATCGGATAATACCATAAAGTACATTCCATTCGGAAAACCATTAATATCAAGAGATGCGCTGTTCTCTATTTCATCGGAATAAACAATACGTCCAACTATATCATGTATTTTTATTAATAATTTTTTATGAAAAAGATTTTCATAACTAATATTAATAATTCCCGTTGTGGGATTTGGAAAAACATTAATGTTTTTTTCTTTGCCAATTATAGTATTGATGCCTATATTTATTTCTTGAGTTGTTGAGGAAGTATTATAGTTTTTATCTGTTTTTACTAAAAAAATACTTGAAAAACTTGTGTTAAAACTTTCGGTATTTCCAACAATAATTAATCCCGAATCCGAGGTGATTTGAGAGTAAACACCCTCATCATCTTTAGTTCCGCCATAGCAACCGGAAGTAACCCAATTATTATAAACATCAAAAACATTTAAAAGCATATCTTTACCTCCGTGTGTATTTTGTGACCTATATCCAATCATTCCTATATTTCCTTCTAAAGTGTTGAACATGTAATTTGATTTCTGGTCGGTTGGTTCTCCGTAATCACAAGTAAACCATTGAATATTTCCGGTGCTATCCGTTTTATCAAAATAAATCACATTGTTGGTATTGCCATTTTTTATTGAATATCCGGATAAAGCAAATCCGTTATCATTACATTGCATAATTGAATTTGCATAATTATTATTAACATCACCATAGGTTTTAGTCCATAATGTATCGCCGTTTTTATTAATTTTTATTAAATAAAAATCCGCTGCTCCTGCACCAAAACTATTTGTATATCCTGCGAGCATCAATTTTCCGTCTTTTGTTTCAATAATACTATTGGCAACGTCGGCACTGTCACCTCCATAAGTTTTTGTGTAAATAGTATCACCAGCAGTATTGGTTTTAATTAAATAAAAGTTGCTGTTTTTTTTACCATAGCTATAAGTTTCACCAACAATATAATAATTAAGGTCAGATGCCTGAAGCACGCAATGTCCCATATCCCAGTCGCTGCCACCATAATTTTTACTCCATATTAAATTTCCCAGAGTATCAATTTTCATTAATAAAACATTATAACTTGTATCGGCTGTGTTATTGGTATAGCCACATATTAAAAAATTATTGTCATTAGTTTTTTCGGCAAAAGTGCCATAATCAATTCCTGTGCTACCGTACATTTTTTTCCACAACGGAGTTCCGTTTTTATCCGTTCGGATAACTATTATATCGGTATTTCCGGAGCCAAAACTGCTTGTGTTTCCGAAAATAAAATAACCATCATCATTTGCTTGTTTTACTGAAAAGCCGTAATCATAAGAATTCCCCGAATATATTTTCTGAAATTTAATTTGAGCAATACCTGTTTCAAAACAAATACTAATTATTAATAAAACAAATAAATATTTTAAAATTTCAAATTTCATTTTTATCAAATTATTTTTTTAATAGCAAAATAAAATCCCTCTCCTCTTGTTGTGCGTGGAAATATAAGTCCGTTAACATAATTACTGCCAACATCAAAAATAAGACCTTTCCTGAAATCGTGAGCAAATTCCAATCCGAAGTTAGCTTCGTGATTTACAAAAATATTTGAATTGCCGTACCCACCATAGCTGACAACAAGAGAAAATAAGTTATATTTATTCGGACTTATAATTGTTTTCAAATAATATAATGGTGTGTAATTAGCATTTATCAAATATTTAATACCAAAATTAAAATCCACTGCATTAGAAGCTTTGTATAAATAACTAATATTAAATATTGAAGGCAAGCCGGTAATAAATCTTGTGGTTTTATTTTTGTATCCGTACTTATTTATAATACTGTCAATATTTGCACTTTCAAATATTTTACTATTCATATTAATAAAAGATGGGACTTCCCATCCTTCGAAGTGAAACGATGTATCGGGACGATAATAAAACCATGATTTTTTATTCCATTTTATTGAACCCACATTATCAAATGAAATACTAAAAATATCATTATGTCTGTTTTCTATCGAATATGAAAAGCTGACACAAGTTCCGAACCCGCTGTACGACAAAGCTGATTTTCTTGAAGCATCGCTCACAGAAACATCGTAATCGGCATTAAAATCAATATATTCGCCAAGGCTTTGTGTAAATAAATCTCCTTTTCTTAAATCAACATTTAAACTTTTTCTTCCCAGATTTACACCCAAGCCAATTGAAAATTCATAAGTTAAATCATCTGCTTTATATCTGGAAATTATTCCGAATGAAAATTGGTCATAGTTCAAATAGTTAAGTTCCGAATTACCCATATCGGCTGTTTTTCCTTCAAACATCTTGTTTCCATATAAAGACAGATTAAACAAATCTTTGCTGAATTTCATGTTAAGATAATTGCAGTTTTTTACTTTTAAATAATAGCTCAGTCCACAAGCAGAATCATTGTGCAAAGTAAGTTTCAAATAAGAATTCATTTCACCACCGAGTATATTGTTTTTTAAAAGCTGCTGTGAAATTCTGTTTTTTAAAATATCATCAATATATCCACCTTTTAATGCTTTATTAATAAATTCATTTGAAATTACGTTTGAATTTATTTCGGTATTATTGCCTGTTTCTAAAGTAATTTTTTTTATTCTATAATTTTTATCAAAAAGATTATTCGTCTGAGTATGCACATTATTTGCACATAACAGAGATATCATAAAGAAAATTAATAATATCTTACATATCTGAAAATTCGCTTTACCCCTAACCCTAAAGGGATGCGAATTTTCAGATGTTTCACCCTTTAGGGTTGGGGCAAAAACATCTGAAAATTCAGTTTTCAGAAATGTTATCAATATGTTATTTCGAATTGATATCAAATTTCAAATCGGCTGTTAGTTTAAGTTTCATGCTGTAATCACTATAAATCTTCAAATATTTATTATCCGGATTAGTATTAAATCTAACCCTAACAATTATCTTTTTTGTTTCATACAATTCATTCATTTTTGCCTTCGGCATCGGAACAACAATAATCGTTCTTACGATACTTGTTGCGATATAATTAACATCAACAGGAGCTGCTTTTATTAAATTCGCAGAAAATAATGAATCAACTATTTTGTTCTGTTCATTCAATAATAAAAGTTGAACATTAGCATCGAAAGGAAATCCGTTATCGGCAATTAAATTGAATGCTCCGCTTTTAATGCTTTTCCTAAAGTCATCAATTTTTAAATTAAAAGCAGCAGTATCGGCAAGTGTAAGCTGATTTGCAATAAGCGACAAAGGTATTTCCATATTAAAATTAACTTTCAATCCCTTTCCATAATAAATAAAGTCGTTACCACCCGAAATATTTCCAAGAGGGTCGGTTATAAGTTCAATGGCATAACCAATTTTGTCGGGCATGTTTTCAAAGAATGGTTTTGCAGCGAAATTTTCAATGTTAATATTTGTGTTTGTTGCAGCTACAGTATTGTCGTAAATATTTTCCGAAGCACGGGTTAAATTTATCGGTTTTCCAACAATATTGCTGTTCAATGCTACTGTTGTATTTGTGCGAGTATTAATAGATGTAAGTTGTTTAATAGTGGCTGTTGCATCAATACCAAAAGAATTTTTAAAATGTGCAGAAAAAGTAATGTCTTCAACTTTAATTGTGCCGCCTGTAATTTTTTTAAACAAATCAATATTTGCAGATGATGGTCCCACGCTGAAAGTTTCAGTTCCCATGTATCCTTTAATATATTGGGCTTCAATGCCAACAAAGCCACTTTCAACACTCATAGTATCATTCGGGTTAATCCATACAGAATCTGTTGCAGTGCTGATTGATAATTTTGTTGAAACAGTATTAAATTCCAATCCGGTGGTACCTGTTAAAATAAAAGTGTAACCCGAAATATCGAAATATTTAATAACTTCAGAATTTCCTCCAATTTGTGCAGCCGGTACTATTTCGCTAATATTAAAAGGACTTCCATTTTTTAATGCATTAAAAATTTTATAATCACATTGCATTAATCCATTTATTGTGCTTCGTATATGAAACTTTAAAAAACCTTTTCTAATAATTATTTTTATAAGTTTTGTATTTGAAACATTCAAACTATATTTATCAACTTGTGAAAAAATAAGTGCTTCAGGCAAAAAATGAACGGGAACAGAGAAAAAAGAATGAAATATGTTTTCTTTAAGTGTATCCGGAATTTCAAATAATGAATCAATAGAAAACTCATAAAAAGGATTTTCATATACTAATTTCAGCGAATTGTCGGGATATTTTTTTAGTAATGAATCGGCAATCAGATTATCTATTTTAAGTGTAGAATTTAATAATGGCATCAATACTTCCGTGCCCCATGAAGTATCGTTGTATTTTTTACATGAAAAAAATAAAACCAATAAAACAAATATTAATTTCTTTTTATTCACTTTGATTGTTATGCTATCATTATTTATTAAAAAAAATGTAAATTATTCGGGTTAAAGATAAAGATTTTTTGGCAAAATATAAATTCCGTTATTAAAAAGCAATAAAATTTGACATCTAATATTAAACAACTGATGTTTGCTATCTTTCGGGTTTTCATCATCAAGTTTATAACTTCGGTTTTATTTTGTTTAATATACACATTTAACTTGACATAAAACATATTTATTAACAAAATAAAACTTTCTTAAATAGTTCAATTATTCGCAAAACTCATTAATTTATAGTTCCTTTTAACATAACAAAAAAGCAGTTATTAATAAAAGTGTTTATAAAAAAAAAGATAAACTATTTTCTTTTAAAAAAAAATACTAATCTTTGCACAAAATTTCAAAATTCTTAAAAGATAAATTAAAATATATGAGTTCAGAATTTTTAATATTATTTTTCGGTGTCGGAGTTTTTCTTGTGGGATTTGCCATTGTATTTGCTTATTTTATAGCTCCAAGGTCAAGCACTCCTCAGAAGTTTGAGCCGTATGAATGCGGAATACCAACAAAAGGTATTACATGGCTGCAATTTAATGTAGGTTACTATTTATTTGCAATATTATTTCTTGTATTCGATGTGGAAACGGTATTTGTTTTTCCATGGGCAGTTGTGATGAGGGATTTGGGAATGGTTGCATTTGTTGAAATACTAATTTTCTTTTTTATTTTGATTTTAGGGCTGGGCTACGCCTGGAAAAAACACGCTTTGGTATGGGAGTAAAAATAAAATCAATGAAATACAATGAGTTTAAGGACAACGAAGACCTTGAACTTATTGACAAATCGGGTGGAAACATTCTGCTTACCACTGTTGACGGAATACTCAACTGGGGACGTTCAAATTCCATCTGGCCACTTACATTTGCAACAAGCTGCTGTGGAATTGAAATGATGGCAGCCGGCGCAGCACGCCACGATTTCGCACGTTTCGGAATAGAAGTTTATCGTGCAAGTCCACGACAGGCAGATGTTATTGTTGTTGCAGGAACAATAGTCAACAAAATGGCTCCTGTCTTAAAACGCCTCTACGACCAGATGTCAGAACCAAAATATGTTATTGCAATGGGCTCGTGTGCTATTTCGGGCGGACCGTTTTTTTACAATTCTTATCACGTAGTAAAAGGTGTTGAACATATTATTCCGGTTGATGTGTATATTCCGGGATGCCCGCCAAGACCCGAAGCTTTGCTTTATGGAGTAATGCAATTGCAAAGAAAAATAAAAAAAGAATCTTTTATCAAACGTAGCTTTAACAAAAGAAAGTGGAAGTATGAAATGTAGTTTAAAGTTTAAAGTTTCAGGTTTAAAGTTAAAAAAACCGGGAACTCTAAACTTTAAACTTTAAACTTTAAACTAAAATGACACACGAACAAATAAAAGAAAAAATATTTTCAATAGTTCCCGAAGCAGCGGAAACAGCAAACAAGCAATATCCTACTTTTGTTGTTCCTGCTGAAAAATTTCATTCATTATGCGAAAAAATAAAACAAAGCGAAAATTTATCTTTCGATTATTTGTTTTGTTTAAGCGGAATGGACTGGGGCGACACACTTGGTGTTGTTTATCATCTTTTTTCCACAAAACACGAACATTATGTTGTATTAAAAGTGAAAACAACTGAAAGAAATAATCCCGAATTTGATACCATTTGCGATTTATGGAAAACCGCTGAATTTCATGAAAGAGAAGTTTTCGATTTGTTCGGAATAAAATTTAAAAATCATCCCGACCTTAGAAGAATTTTTCTTGAAGAGGACTGGAAGGGTCATCCATTAAGAAAAGATTACGTTGATGAAATAAATATAGTTGAAAGATAATTTATGGAAGAAGACGTTTTATTAGATTTAGAGAAAGAGGAATATATTATAAATATGGGTCCTCAGCATCCTTCGACACACGGCGTGTTGCGACTTGTGCTTTCTCTCAAAGGTGAAATCGTAAAAAACATCGAGCCACACTGCGGCTATATTCACCGCGGTATTGAAAAGATGTGCGAAAAACTCACTTACCAGCAAATAATTCATTTAACCGACAGGTTGGATTATCTTTCCGCAATGATTAATAATGAAGCTGTTTGCTTATGTGTTGAAAATGCTTTACAAATAGAAGTTCCCGAAAGAGTAAAATATATCCGCACTATTATGGATGAGCTTCAAAGAATTGCTTCACATCAATTATGGTGGTGTTCCTTTGGAATGGATTTGGGCGGATTGACATGCTTTTTCTACGGTTTGCGTGACAGAGAAAAAATTCTCGATATTTTTGAAGAGTCCATAGGAAGCAGATTAATATTGAGCTATTACACTCCCGGTGGCTTAATGAACGATATTCATCCGAATTTCCAAAAGAGAGTTAAGGAATTTATAAAATATTTCAGAAAAATTTTACCTGAATATGACCAGCTTCTTACCGGAAATGTAATAATGCAGGAAAGATGCAAAGGAGTTGGTATTTTATCAAAGGAAGATGCAATTAATTATGGAGTAACCGGTCCATCGGGCAGAGGTTCAGGATTTTCATGCGACATAAGAAAACACGCTCCTTATGGCGTTTATAATAAAGTTGATTTCAAAGAAATATTATTTAATGAAGGTGATACCTTTGCAAGATATCAGGTTAGAATGTTTGAAATGTGGGAATCTATGAAAATAATTGAGCAATTAATTGATAATATTCCCGAAGGTGATTATACGGCAAAAATGAAACCAATAATTAAACTTCCTGAAGGCGAATATTACCAACGTGTTGAAGCATGCCGTGGGGAATTTGGTGTTTATATCGAAAGCAAAGGAGATAAATATCCGTATAGATTAAAATTGCGTTCTCCGAATTTCAGCAATCTTTCGGCTTTGAATACAATGGCTAAAAATCAGAAAATTGCCGATTTGGTTGCTATTGGCGGCTCGCTTGATTATGTGATTCCTGATATTGACCGTTAATTTTAAGTGAATAATGAATAACAAAATGTTTTGAATTTTAAAATTGAATTATTTTTCAACTTTAAACTTTAAACTTTAAACTCGAAACTAAAGATGTGGTACGATTTTTTATACGACTTTTCAATACTCACCAAAGGAATTGATAAATTCCTGAGTGCTCTTGCAAACCCTTTCTGGGTAACGACATGGGAACTTGTAATAATTGGTGTTGCAATTCTTGCTTTTTATGCAGTTGTGGGTTTGTATCTTGTTTACGCCGAAAGAAAAATTTGCGGTTTTATGCAATGTCGCGTGGGTCCCAATAGAGTTGGTCCCTATGGCTTTTTTCAGACAATTGCCGATTTGATAAAACTATTAATTAAAGAATTAGTTCCAATAAAAAATGCCGACAAAATCTTATTTAACATCGCTCCTTTCATAGTTATCGGAGTTTCTTTTCTTGCAATTGCCGCAATTCCTTTTGCAAAGGGCTTGCATGCAATTGATTTTAATATCGGTGTATTTTATATTATTGCAGTTTCGTCAATGGGAGTAATCGGAATTCTTCTTGCCGGTTGGTCGAGCAATAACAAATATTCGTTAATCGGTGCAATGAGAAGCGGCGCACAAATTGTGAGCTACGAATTATCTGTCGGATTATCATTAATTACAATGTGCATACTTGCCGGAAGCATGCAGCTTTCAACAATTGTTGAAGCACAAAGAAATGGCTGGTTTATTTTCACAGGTCATATTCCTGCAATTATTGCTTTCGTGATTTTTTTAATTGCAAGCACAGCCGAAACCAATCGCGGTCCATTTGACTTGCCCGAAGCCGAATCGGAATTGACTGCCGGCTTCCATACTGAATATTCAGGAATTAAATTTGCTTTTTTCTTTCTGGCAGAATATATGAATATGTTTATTGTTGCTTCAATCGCAGCAACCGTATTCTGGGGCGGATGGATGCCTCTGCATATTGGTAGTTTGACTTCTTTCAATTATGTTATGGATTTAATTCCACCATTCTTCTGGTATTTCGGAAAAACAGCATTTATAATTTTTATAATGATGTGGTTCAAATGGACATTCCCACGATTAAGAATCGACCAACTATTAACACTCGAATGGAAATATTTGCTGCCGATTAATTTAGTAAATGTTTTGTTGATGGCATTGGTAGTGATGATGAAATGGTATTTTTAAAGAGTTTAAAGTTTAATGTTTAAAGTTTAAAGTTAATGAAAAGTTTAATAAATTACATAACCGGCATTTTCAAAGGAGTATGGTCTTTGGTGCTGGGAATGATGGTTACGGGAAAATATTTTTTTAGTCCGTGGAAAATAGTTACTCAGCAATATCCCGAAAACAGAAAAAAACTTGTAATGTTCGACCGGTTTAAAGGTGAATTAATAATGCCTCATAACGCCAATAACGAGCACAAGTGCACCGGCTGTGGGATTTGCGAAATCAATTGTCCCAACGGAACTATTGAAATTATTTCAAAACAAATTCTTCTTGATGACGGCAAAAAGAAAAGAGCTATAGATAAACATATTTACAGAATGGGAATGTGTTCCTTTTGCGCTTTATGTGTGAAAACATGCCCTTTTAATGCACTTACATTCTCACAGGAATTTGAGCATGCTGTTTTTAACAGAGCAAAATTAAACAAGGTATTAAATAAAGATGGCTCATCATTAATGAAAGGAGTTGAATAATGGAATTGAACTTTAATCAAATAATGTTTATTATTATTTCAGGAATTATAATCCTGTTTTCGATATTAACTGTTACTACCAAAAGAATACTACGTGCTGCAACATTTTTGTTGTTTGTACTTGTTGCAACAGCAGGTTTGTATTTTATGCTTAATTACCAGTTTCTTGCTGCCGTACAGTTAACGCTATACGCAGGTGGTATTGTGGTTTTAATAATTTTTTCGATATTGCTGACAAGTCATATCAGTCAAAAATTTGATGAGATATCAATAAGCAAAAAAATACTTTCCGCATTGGCAGTTATTGCAGGAATGGTTGTTTGCATTATAACAATATTACAATACAAATTTCCACCAACAGTAATTTCTCCGGAAGAATTAAATATGAAAGTAATTGGTAATAGTTTGCTTAATTACGGAAGAAATGGTTATGCATTGCCTTTTGAAGTGATTTCAGTTTTGTTGCTTGCAGCAATGGTGGGAGC
Organism: Bacteroidales bacterium; assembly: GCA_041671145.1. NCBI lineage: Bacteria > Pseudomonadati > Bacteroidota > Bacteroidia > Bacteroidales > Bacteroidales bacterium. The sequence continues at coordinate 11,575 of JBAZBZ010000056.1, forward strand.
AATTGTAGTTGCGAAGAAAGTAAAAAAACAGCTTTGAGTTTCGAGCTGTTAGCTATGAGTTTTCAGCTATTAATTAAGCAAAATAAAACATGATATTATGAAGAATTTTAAGAATCTAAAAATTTGGGGGGAAAGGAATAGAATTAGTTAAATTGATTTATGATTTAGCTCACTAACATCCTAACATTATAAATTAAATTTCAATTGATTACAATTAAGTTCTTTGAAATCTTGTAGATAATAGTCGTCAAACAATTGCTGTATGGGGATTTT
>JBAZBZ010000057.1 GCA_041671145.1 Bacteroidales bacterium
TAATTTTAAGTCGAAATTAACTTTTTCGTAGTCTTTTTTTCGACAGGGTTGAGTCTTGAGTTTTGTCATTGTTTCCGTTTTATTGGTTAATTTTTAGTCAACCGATTTTAGGAAATGACATCTTTTTAAATAGTGGCTAACGGTCGGGTGTTGCTAACGGCGGGGGTTTTAGAAGTGCGTCAGTTTCACCCGTGATTAATTTTATTTATTGTTTTGCACTTTCAAGTTGTTGCGAACCCCCGCTGATAGCAACACCATGTTAGCGGCTGGGCTTTGTTATTCTAAGAAGAAAACAATCGTGCTTACTACTCTGGCTTTTTGAATGTAAGGTTCTTTGGGGTTTTCGCTATTTTCACTAGCTTCTTCGTCATAATAATACTTGCCAGCAATAATAATTTGTCCTTGTGAAGCTGTTTTTATTTTACCTAATTTTGCTTGCGAATCATTAGCAAACTGTTCGCCAGCAATACGTGCATTCTTGGTGCTTTCGGCTATTAATTTCGGTTTAATCGAATTTAATTCGGGGAAAGAATAATCTGTCTTTATATTAGAAGTTAAATCTTTGCTTATCAAGTCTAATTCTATTTTAGATGCTTTATCTTCTGTGTTCACTACGTCTTTCGATTGGACAGTTAAGCTTTGTGTAATAGTATATCTATCTATTTTTTCCTGAACTTGTTTCCCATCGCTCCATTTTGTTTCATAGTATTTTTGTCGGTCTGTTACATCTATATTGTTTAAGGTAATGTCTTTTTCATTATATCCAATATTTTTTAAATATGTAATAATGTCGTTTTTCTTGTTTTCTGTTTGTTTAATTATGTCCTTTAAATTATCGCCAGAAAACGAAAAATTTAAAGTAATAGTAGCAGAGGTTGCGGTCATATTCATTTCAGCTAGTCCTTTTACTGCCACTACACGGTCTTTGTCACTAAATGTTTTTAGCCCTTTGAAAATAAAAAGTCCTAACAAAAAAAGTCCCAACAATAACGAAGTTCCTAAAATAATTGATTTTGATAAAGATTTGTTTTCCATAATGATAAAGATTTAATTAATATTTGTAATTCCTATATAAAATTCATTGTCGCTTACTATTTAAATTATCGTTCGATTTCTGACTTCATTGTTCCTTTTGCTTCGCCTTGCCGCTAACGGTCGGGGCTTGTTTTTGGCGGGCATTTGCTCGCACTTCTTTTTCCCCCGAAAACAAATTTATAAATAATTACTGAATTATCAAATACTAATTTCTGCCCGCTAATAACAAGCCCATGTTAGCGGTAGTTTTATATTTAACTAATGTCTTTGTAATAAAATTTATTAACCCTATCTTTACTTATATTTAATTTTGATGCTATTGCAACTTTCTTTATTCCTTTTGCTTTTAATTCTAAAACATTTTTTTCTGTTTCTTCGTCTAGTTTCTTTGCTATTTCTGTTTCGTAAATATATTCAACTTTTCTTCTAATATTCCAAGTATTTTCAAAATCAGTAATATTTTCAAGTTTTAATAAAGTTTTTACTATTTCGTCTCTTTGACTTGAATTTTTAGAGCCTAAAATTTTATCATTGGAAGATATTTTTCTTGCAAATTTTTCAATCATTTCATCGCTTAATTTAACAATCTTTATCGCTGTCGAAGTTCTTACATTATTGTCATTGTCATTGTCATTGTCGTTGTCATCATCGTCATCATCGTCATCATCGTCACCAAGAAGTATATTTTGAACAAATGAAAAATCTTCATACCATTCAGAATCTTGTCTGTAAATATAAGAAACATTATCACTAAAGTAAATTAACTCAAAAGAAGCAACTTGTTCTTTGTTCTTAATAACAAGCGAAACAGAGTCATTAAATTCTCTTAATTCATCTCCTGTTAAACTGTCTTTAAAAAGCAATAATTCTTCATTGTCAAGGCAGTTTATAGTAATGTCTATGATTAATATTTTGTTTGAAATTTTAGTTATTGTTTCAAGGTATTTTTTCCAGTCAGATTCATCAATTATAGTCCATGAAACTTCTGATGCAATATTTTCATCAATAGCACCATAAAAAACAGCAACATTATTATCATTGCACCATTTTTCAATTAAATTCAAAGTATCCTTTAGTTTGTCCATATTTGCAAATATTTCTTAGTAAATTACCGCTAACGGCTACGGGCTTTTGCTGGCGGTGAATTAAAACCTGCGTCAGTTTCAGCCGAAACAAAGATAATTACTTATTCTGACTTTTCAAAATGCACCAAAACACCGATGGCAAAAGCCCGATGTTACCGCCTGCTTTTTCCCATTTTTGTTTTTATTGTTATTCTATTTGCTTGTCTTTGTCAATGCTTTTTCTTTCAAATATTCTAATGTCTTTGTCAATACAAAATATTGTCAACTTATTTTTTTGTCTTTGTCTTCCTGTGTTATGTTTTTGTTTTTCTTCTTCTTCTTTTTCTTGTCAAGTTAGGTTTTTTCTGTCCACATATAAACATTGTCAAATAAGTATTCCGATAATATTTCTTTTATTTTTCAACTTGCTAATCATCTGTCAGCTTTTTTATTTGAATTTTATTTTCAGTATCAGTATCAACTGAAATGAATTTCTAAATGGTGTCAGAATACGTTTCGTAAAATGTTTTCCATAAAAATTGTATCTATCAATTAAAATTTTCAAGTATCAAAGTGTTTTCGTTTCTACCGAGATAAAATCATAATGTATTTTGTACTTTTAATCTCTTCCGAAAAAGTGGGCGGTAACGTTTTGCATATTTATTTAGTTGCGGACGTTTCCGCAGGAACTCGTCTGCAAGCACTTAACTTTATTGACCGATCCACTGTCCACTGTGCACTGCTACCGCAATTAAATAAATATGCTGTTACCGCCTGTGCAATTAGTACCATTTTTTTAATTTTGATAAATATATTTTTATTCCCAACTTTTCAAAATTCAATTTCTGTTTCAAATTCAAAACATCAGTTTCAGAGAAACGATAACCTAAAATTATTTCGTTAATTTTTATTTTTGGTATTTCATATTTTTGTCTCAAGGCATCAAATATCTCGAAATCACTACTGTCTTCAATAAATTGAGGTAAGGGCATTTCAAAGTAACTTACCTTTTCCTTATTAATAAATTTGTCTAAATGCACAATAGGATAGATTTGCTTGTCATTTCGAGTAATTATTGTGCTAAACTTTGGTCGACAATCGAATAATAAACGAATTTCTTTTTCGAAAGAATAAATTTCATTTTTAAGAAAACCTGTAATTTTTAAATCCAGAATTTCTTTTGTTGTCGAGCAATTCAGAGATTTTATATTTTCAAGCCATTCATTCTCTTGATAATAAATTTTTGAAAGGTGATAATTATACCATCGGTTTCTATTTAAAAATTCAAACCTAATAATAGCACCATTACCCTTTCTGCCTATGATATTCCAAAGTGTATGTTCTTCTGTTTCATCTTTTAATAATTCTGAAGGGCACATTGAAAAGCAATAAACATGCTGCTTTTCATCATTCTCCTCAAAAAATTCTTTTTTAAAACAATATTTCTCAATAGCATAAGACATCTCATATTGGTCATCCATATTATTCAAACTATACATTCGTATATTTCCGGAAGACAGGATAGAATTTAAAGATTCCATTGATGTGAAATGAATAAAATCATTCTTTTCATTGAAATAAAAAGGAGTTGTTTCTAATTCAACATCTCTCTCTGGTAACACCCAGAATTGATAAGTGTAATTTCCCTTGTTGTATTCAACTTCATCTTTATATCCCGAACCTCTGAGTTGAAAACCAACTTCTTTTATTTTCTCTATTCGTTCTGTTTCATTCATGTTTTGTCTTGTCTTTGCATTGGCGGTAACGGTTTGGCGGTTGCTGTTCGGTGGCGATTTTACGCACTGAACTTTCCACGAAACACAAATGTTTAAATTATTACATCACTGTCCAACGAGCTACGAACCGCCACTGACAGCAACCGCCTGTTACCCACTGGGCAATTTCTTCTTCTGTCATTACACTTGGCTGTCTCTGTGCGGTTGGAAGGCAAGCTCTTTGGCAGGTTTTGGCTGTGTGATGGCTTGTGCGACCTGCCAATGTGCTTGACTTTGCGTTGGCTTATATGCTTAGTCCTTTTATCAAGTTATATTCTGTCGAGTTATTGCCATATTGGGCTTTAACGTATGCTTTTATTCTTTGCACTCTGTCTTTGAGGTCAGCATATTGGCTTAGTCGACCTGCTCTTGTTGTTTTAAGAGTTTGTATCTTTTGAGCTACTGCATTGTTTAAAGTTGTCAACTGTGTACCTGTTGTTTGTAATGCTACTATCTTTAATGTATTGCTTGATGGGTTAAATGCGGTAAATTGAGTTATTGTATTTACAATGTCATTAAAGAATTGTGTCATTGAGCCGTAAGAACGTTCCGATTGGCTAATTGTTTTTGCTTGGTCTGGTTTTGTCGGGTCGGCAGGAGCTTTTGTTAGTTTGGTTGCACGCATTTTTTTGATTATTGCGTTTACTGTTGCTGCTTCTGTTGACTTTTTGCCATATTGTGCTTCTACTGCTCCTTTGATTGGTGAAAGGAGTTTTTCAATAGAACCAGTCTTTTTTGAAAATGCTGCTTGTCGAGCATCTACTGCGGCTTTGTAATTTTCCTGCTGACTGCTTTCTGTTCCATTTGTTGCAACAATTGAGTTAATAAGTGTTGTCATACTTGCAACACTTTCTTGTGTACGTGGTGGTGCATAACCTACAAACCCTAAAATAAAGGTTAAAAGGTCTTGGGCTCTTCTTAATTTAGCCCCAAAGGTGTTTTCAGATGTTGATGCCATAATTTTAAAGTTTTTAATTATTAATAAAAATGCTATTGTGTAAAATAAAACTCAAAGATAGTAAATTTATTTTATAATTGTATAAAAATATTTTTGAATTGTGTATGTTTAAAATGAAATTGCGTAGAATTACAAATATAATTGTGTATTATTAAAATGAGATTGTGTAAAATAAAATACTGATTGTGTAACTTCATATTAAAATTGTGTGTTTTATAATTAACTATGTATAAAACACCACTATGATTGTGCAATATTGAAAAATAAGTGTGATATTTATAAGACACTATCCTTTCTAAAAAGATAAAGGAGTATTATCGTTAATAATATTTGTTAATTTTTGCTTGCAATTAATAATATCTTTTTTAGAAAACTTGTTTTTATTTAAAAATTTTTCAACTGTATTATAAAAAACAGTTGAATCAAGATAATTAAGAATTGTAATATTCCCTTCTTTGTAACAAAAGAAATTTTTCCTTGAAGCATGAGAACCTATTCTTGAATATGTGTATATGCCTTTATGCCTTCTGTTAACTAACAAAGGATAATAATTAACTTCAAATATACTTGTATCAACAGAATTATTTTTTTGTAATAATTTTGAAATTAAATCTTTTTTTAATTCAGATAAGATTTGATTTTCATTTGTTAATTTTATATTTTTAGTAGTATTGCATGCTATAATACTACATAATAGCAATGAAACATACAGAAAAGATATTGATTTCATATTTTATTTTGATATGATAGAGACAATGTACTTGACTTTACGTCATATCTAATGCAGAATAAATTTTATTGGTAAATAAATAATAACATCAACAGGTTTATGGCAAAGTTTTCCTGGTTTCCAATTAGGCATTAATTTTATTACTCTAATTGCTTCGGCATCGCACTCGGTTTGTAAGCCCTTTTCAATTCTAATATTATATATACTTCCATCATTTTTTACAATAAAAGAAACAATTACAATTCCACTTCCGTCAAATTCATTAGGCCATTTTATATTTTTATTAATAAATTCCTGTAATTTATTATTTCCACCTTTAAAAGTAGGTAATTCATCTGCCATGAGATAAAGAATAGGTTTGCTTGTTGTATCTTTTATATTATTAACTTGACTTGAAGCTGCTTTAGGGATTAAAAACAATATAGAAAATAAACAAATTAGATAACTAATTAATGTTTTCATGGTTTATTATTTTTTCTTTTCTTTATAATTTTTTTCTGTTTCATTAACTCTATTTTTGATTTGTTCACCGAGTTTAGTATTTGTTTCTTTAAATCCTTTTTCCGTGCTAATTGCGTCATGTTTGTATGGTTCTCCTTTTGAATATAAATATCCATGACCATATGCTTCATGAGCTAAATTTTCTGCTTGACCTTCTTCGCTTAATCCACTATTAATGGTTATATCAATATTTTCATCAGGAGAATTATATTTATTTGGTTCCGAACCTGGTGTTTGTGTGACACCTAACCAGCCTTGTTCACCTGTTTTTGGGCTAAAAGGACCCGCTTCATTAGGATCACCTTGCGTAATTTGTCCTAAATTTTGTTCGACAAGTTCACCCTTTTCGTTTTTATAAGTAAATTTTTCAGAAACATTAATATTAAATGTTCTTTCATCGTTTGCTAATTGCTTTAATGCTTCAAAGTTTCCACTATTGCTACATGCTTGATTTAACAAAGTTTTATCAATTACGCCATTTTTATCAAATTTTACAAAAGCCATATCTTCTTTAGTAAGCGTATTAAGTATTGCGGTTCTTGCTTGTTCATTAGCTGCTTTCACTTCCATACCATCATTATCAACATAAAATATTGGATTATCTGCAAAAGCAACGTAAGGACTAATACTTGGATATTTTTTAAATAACGGGTCAATATTCCAAGAAAAACAACAGGGTCGAAATTATAATGATTATACAAAGTATCAGTCGGGCTAAATTTATTTATTTTTTGTTTTTTTGTGTCAAATATTGTTCTGCTATATTGTTCAAAAGGTTTTGTTTCGTGTATTTCATCAAATAAGCCCCATGATAATGTTGCGTAACGAGTATCTTTAGGGTCGGAATTGATATGTTTAAATGGGTTTGGTGTTTGGTCTTTTACAATTAATGCAGCGTTTGTGTCGTTTTGCAATCGTGATATTATTAAGTTTTTAATTTCAACAGGCATTTCACGATAACCTTTTTTATAAAGTGATGTGATTAATTTTTCGTATTCTTTAAATTGCTTATCGGTTTGTAATTGTGCAATAGATTTATTTTTATTTATTATTCTTTCTTCAAATACTTCGGCTTTTAAAAGCATTGCGTTAAGATTCAAAGTATCGTATTTTAGTGCTGTTTTGGCGCATTGCAAAATAAATTCGTCGGATTTAGAATTAAATTTATTTTCATATCCTTTTGCAAGATAAACAAGACAAAGAGAAATGGATTGTTTTAAGTTTAATGTTCGCATTGAAATACCGCTTACAACTGCTTCGTGTGTTGTATTGGTAAATGCTTTTATTGAACCGCTACCAGGAAAAGCTTTTGAAGCTAATTCTATATTATATGGAGTTCCTTTTATATCGTTATGAACAATATAGATATGATTTGGAGCAATTGCTAAATTTGCACCTGAATTTAATCTTTCTGAAAATATTTTGTAAAGCGAAGCAAGTGCATAACAATTACCTTTTCGTGTATTTGCATCAAGTAAATTAAGTACTTGCGAATTTTTCCAATTTATACTACCTAATGGATCATCGGTTGAATATTGATAGGGATAATGAAAAGTAATGTATTCTTCATTTTTAATTGAATCATATAAAAATGCAAATGTTGTGTCAGTTAAATATTTATAAATTGAAAAATTAAGTAATGCTTTATTGTATCTTTCTATAACTTCTTCTTGTGTTTCAATAATAGAAGGTTTGATATTTAAAGTATTCTGTTTTTCTATAATTTTTTTAATCTGTAAGATTTTTCTTGTGTGTATTTCAAGTGCTGATTGAAATTCTTTGTATTTAATTCTATTATCCCGAAAAGCATTTTCCATAATAAAAACGGCTCTTTCGTAATTGAGCGGTATTTTGCCGGATAACATATTTTCTATTTCTGTTTTTGCTGAATAGAAACAGGTCTTTGCCAATGAATCTTTTTTTGTTGAATTATTGGCATAAGCGAAGTTTGCAAAAATAATTTGCAAAATAATCGCACTTTTCAAAATTAATGATGTTCGTTTTTTCATAAGGCAAATATATTAAATTTTTAATTATTGATATTTATAAATAGGTTTCTTTTTTCTTTTCCGTTAAAACCCTTTTCTTGCTGTACTTTTCCTCTAAACTCCTGTAAATTCATTTGCTGTTCATATAAGCCAGCGGGCATTTCTTCGTATCCTAATGATTTTATTAAAAGTTCGTTTTGCTGTAATGCTTCATAAAGGTCTCTTGCTCCTTTTACTTTGTCAATGTCTTTTAAATCTTTAATCCCGTTCGTATAAAACAAGCGGTCTAACATGTGAGCAAGGACAGAACTGCGTAATAAAATTGCTTGTAAATTATTTTGTTTCGGGAAACATTTCATTGACGCATTAATACATTCATTCAAAAATGTTCCATCAGCAACGCCATATTTATTAAGGTAGCTAATTCCGAGATTGGCGATGCAATCGCCAATAATCATAAATTTATTTAATGTGTCAAGATATATTCCTGTGTTTTCGGCTTGTGGTGTAATATACATATGTTCGGAATACCAATCGTCTGAAATATTCCAGTGTGATGTTGGTTCGTAATTGTGTATTTTTCCTGCATTGTCAGGATACTTAATAAAAGAATGATTTGGGGCAGTTGAAAGATAAAATGTTGCTCCAAGTGATTCGGCAAGTATTCCATAAACAACAGGCAAACTACTACATTGTCCAGTTCCTGTGGCAAAAGCTTTTGTTACAAAATAATTTCTGAAATCCTTTTCCCCTTTGTAATCAATATAATCGTAAGTGTATGGGATATGCTTTTTTATTGTAATTTTTGTCATTTCATTTTTAGGTAAGTTTATGCTTGTGGTATCTTTCCCGAATTTCTGAATTGCTTTATGAATTGCTTCGTTGTTTCGTGGGTCAAGTCCGTTTTGTATCATCATTTGCTTAATAAAGTCCGTATTTTCCTTTATTATATTGCAGTATTCTTTGTAAGAAAGATATGTGTTTCCATAAGCATTTTCTGTTATATAAAAAGCATCTTTTAATGAAATGGGCTTATTGCCTGTTGCCATATTTTTCAATGAATTCAAAGCGTCTGTGTAAGGTTTTGTTTTGCTTGCAAAATCAACAGATTTGTAGTATTCAAAATTCATTCGTTTTCCAGTTTCATTTGTATTTGCTTCGTTAAGGATGTTTAATAATTCCTGATGTTGCTTATTTGTAGCTCCGTTATCATTATTCGATGGAACAGATTTATTAATGATATAATTTTGTCTTGCTTGTTGGTTTTGCTGTGGTGTCAAATATGGTCTATCCATGTATTGCCCCATTTGTTGTTCAGCGTTTCTGTATGTTTGCTCCATAATATCGTTGGCAGTTGCACCAATTGAATAATTTTGTGTCGGTGTCTGTTGGCTTGGCTGTGTCAAGGTGCTGTTGGTGTAATACTGATTTGTATTTATTGGTTTAAAAGTTTCAAATTTCGGTTTAGTTGTCTTGTTTGTCTGTGCAGTCAAGGTGTCAACGAAGAAAAAAGTTGTCAGAATAAAGCACAAAAATGTCAACGAAGCATGTGGGAAGGCAAGATTTAGCTCTTTTGCAAGTTTTGGTCGTGGGTCGGCTGGTGCGACTTGCAAATGTGCTAAATGAGCGGTGGCAATTTTCTTCTTTTGTCTTGTCATAATTTACCGTTTACGTTTCCACGAAGCGTTTTTGCCTTGTGGGTAACGTTTGGGGCTTGTGAATTGGCGGGCATTAAATACCTACGTCACTTTCCCCCGAGAACAAATTTATAAATAATTATTGAATTTCAAATCACTAATTTCTGCCCGCTAATAACAAGCCCGTGTTGGGGGCAGTATGGTTTTATTTACTTTTTTTCTTCTGTCTTCGCTACAATTGTTTTTGTTACTTCTCTTAATTCTTTAAATGTCATCGTCGATAATGTTTCTTGCCATTTATTGTCTGTCGGTTGTTGTTTCAGTATTTCCAGTGAATTATTTTCAGAATATAATTAGGACTCCAAATGTGTCGCCAGTGAAAGAAAATTGAAATTTCATGTCTTTACTTCCAGTCTGTCTCAATCCACTATTATAAATTTTCACAGCACTCTTTGCATGTTTGCTATATGAAATTGAGAAAGGAATAGATATAGCTACTAGTCCTCCTCCAATTGCAGCAAGAGCCCACATTGGTTCTCCACCACCTAACATTGTTCCTACGGGCCAACCTATCAAGAATCCACCGGCAAATCCAAAAACAGAGGCCACATCGTAATTATTTTTTGCAATCTTCATTTCTTTAGTAGCCATATAATTTAATTCCATTATATCTAACAAATCTTTTGGTTTTAAAACTTTTCCCTTTTGTTTGAATACAGTTCCAAGTTTCTTAATTGTCTCTATTGAGTCTGATTTATATTGTCCAAATAAATAAGAACAGCTCAAAAAAACTAATCCAAATAAAAATGATTTTCTCATATGTTTTTATTTTTTATATGGTTAAGTTAGAAAATTTGTTATATGTGAGAACTTCCGCAATATTGCCCCCAACGGTTGGGTGCTACTGCCGGCGGGGATTTAATAAGTACGTCAGTTTCAACCGTAATTAATTTTATTTACTTGTTTGTACTTTCATGTTGCTACGAACCCCCGCTGGCAGCAGCACCATGTTAGCACTCGTGCATACCTAAACTGTTTTTATCTTTCCATTTATTACTTGTCGCAAGAATTCTCTCTGCTCATCTAACGACATGTTTTTCATTTTTTCCGATAACTTGTCCTTTATCATGCGGAAGAAAGCAACTGCATCAAATTTTTTATCTTTTTTAGTTTTCATATTTTATTAATTCTTTTGGTGAACGAATGTCTATCATTGGGTAACCCAATTTCAAATTTACAGAGTTAAATAATTTAATTTTGTCAAAGTTTACAATATGCTTGAAATTCCAACTTACTAAAACATCTAATCGATTTACTGTCGCTATCGCTATATGATATGCGTCGTCTAAACTTGACTTACCTAATATTTTTTCTTTAATATAAGTATCAGCTAATTTTCTTGCTTCGTTGTCAAGTGGTAGAAGATTATAAATGTCAGAAGGTATTTTGGATTTTAATTCTTTTACGAAATCTGGTGCTAATGCAATTTCTGCTTCACTTATTTCAGAAAAATGAACTAAAAAATCTTTGTTAAACACTCTTTTGAAAAATGCTTTTGTGTCAGTTTCAAACTCTGTATCAAAGTATCCACCTACAACAGATGTATCAATATAAACTCTTAATTTCATAATTATACTTTTCTGCAAAGTTACAATAATTTTTTGTCAAAGCACGTATTTTTTTAAAGCATGAGTGCTAACGGTTGGGTGCTTATTTTGTGCGGTGATTAATACGCACTTCATTTTCTACCGAAACAAAATTAATAAATAGCAATGACTTTT
>JBAZBZ010000058.1 GCA_041671145.1 Bacteroidales bacterium
CTCCCCACCTTGCGAAGTGTTTTATATTATCAATCCACGCATTTCCCCGATCAGTGAATGCCTTGAAAGTAATCCAACGCATAAACCATTTATCAATCGTTATCTTTCTATTATAGGCTTTTAAGTCAATTTCTTCCATTATTTCCAAAAATTTATTTTATTTTGTTTTTGATATGCTTCTTCTTCCATTCTACCTCTTTGGTCTTCTGTATTTCTACCTTGAATTGCGTGTATTATTTCGTGTGTTAAAAGTTCTTTTAAAGACCTTTTTAGTTCCTGTCTATATCCTATTTCTAAAGAATTGATAAATATTCTTATGGTTGGAGGAAGTGTCATATACTCACAACTTGCACCCGACCTTAATTCTCCGTCTTTTACTGATAATAGAATAAACTTATCTTTAATTTCATCTTTTAATCCATCATATAATTCCTCTATTTCAGATTCAAGATAATCATAAAAATAATCTTTAACTGTTTTATTTTTTTTCTTCATTATCTTTTATTCCGTTTATCGTCAAAATACATTAACACTAAAACTATTATAATAAGGAATATCATCAAGATCGTTGATATTGGGTTAGCCAAGTTCCATTCCTTTGATGACATTATAATACTTCCATCACACTTGTTGTATGTAGCGTATGTTTCTTGCTGAACTATTGAGAAAGCTGATTTCTTTTCTATGCTTAACAGTTGCCTTGATGTTAAGCAGTCCGGTGGGATATCACTCATAATTATTTGTTTAGTTTAATATTTCTACCTCAAACCCCTCCTCTCTTCCACACTTTTTGATAACTTCCAAATATGTGATATACCTATCGTCTTTAATCAATCCTGCCTTTACACAACAATCTATGATCGGTTTTAGATAATTATCTATATCTGATCTCTTTGGATTTCTCAAATAGATATATATCCTCATATGTATATCTTCCGGATATTTGTGGAACTCTTGCAGCGGTGGAAGTTTGTAATGGACTGCCTCCTGCCACGCTTTGAACTCTGATGTCCGGAAACGCCGACCTTGAAAGCAAGAGTTTATTGATATTGGCTTAATTGGAATAAAGTCTGAGTTATACATTGCTTCTTTGTTTAGCTTTTGGGTTCATAAAAGTTAAATATTTTCAATCATCCTTATTATATATTCTAAGTTCATTTTATATCCTTCTAAATTCATTAATATTTTTCTTTTAAGTTGTTTTTCTATTTGCTTTTTAAATTGTTCAAAATCTTTACCTTCGTATTCTCTAATACTCTTTTTTATTTTCATATTCTTTTCCCCGAAATTACACCTTTCGGGAGGTTAAAAATTATCTACAACACTTACAATATCTAAAATGTTTTTCAGGACATCTACCTTCATAAAATCCCTCCTTATAACCATATTCAATCCCTTTCTCAAATGCTTCATTCCTGATTTGATTTTCAAAAATTGCTTGTGCTGCCGTATTTATAATTGGTTCTAATTCTATAACTGCACAATCTTGTTCCTTAAAACTTCTACCCAATAATTCATAATTTTCTTTTGTTATTTTAAATTTCATATATTTTAAGCATTTCTGCTGTTAATTATTAAAATATTTATTTAAATTTTATCAAAAACTACTATTAAACTATCTTCACTTTTATTTTCTCTTGTCCAACCACCAGCACAATCATAAAAACCTCCTAAATAAATCTTTGCGTTAGTAGATAATTCAACCTTAGATAGATTTTCTGGGTCAAATGGTATTGGATTGGTTATCTCTGAATGAAACATTTTTAATATATCTTTTTCAAATTCTGTTTCTGGTGTAAAAACCATTTGTTGTCTATTTTCTTTTGTTAAAAGAGTTGTTTTCATATATTTTTAGCATTTCTGCTGTTAATTATTTTGGCATATTAGTTAATAAGTCTTACTAAAATCTACATTTTCTGTTCCAGTGTTAAAGCTTATTTTTCTATGACAATTACAAGGACACAATTCTATAAAAGATTTCCCCTCAAACTTTCTTCTCCCTGGACAGCCATCAAAACAAAATTTATCGGTATGTTCTAAGGTAATTATAGTTGTTTCTTTTTCCATATATTTTTATGAGATAAAGGGGCTTTGCTCCCTACTGGCACTTAACCGATAGCATACCATTCTTGACCCTTTTAGATAACAATGGATGCTTCTTTCTAACGAGGGTTCGGTAGCCTGTGCTGTGCTGTTTTTTACAGTAGGGAACGAAACCTCCTTATCTCTGGTTAATTTATTTTTTCCTCAAATCTTTTATTTTAATCTTAGCAATATCTTTTCTTATTTTTTCTGCCTGTTTAAGATGATATTCCATTGCTGGCAATAATGATAATAATTCGTGTATCTTATTGTCTTTTTTATTATCTTTCATATTATTTTTCTAATAAGTTTAATATATCGTCTTTTACCCATTCCCCATTATTTATTTTTCTAAAATTTCTAAAACTTTAGACATAGCATAGTAAAATCCTATATCCCATCCCTCACTATATTCTGGGTATTCTTTACTTTTTATTAGTGAATTTGACTTATCAATCCTTTCAATTTTCTCAACCAGCTCTCTCCTCTGCTCTGCTAAAATATCTGTAATGAATTGCTCAATACTTCCTTTACAAAACTTTAAATAATAATTATCACTATTTTTAAATTTTTCCTCAAATGCTTTTATTGGGTCGTTCATATTATTTTTCTAATAAGTTTAATATATCGTCTATATCTCGGTTAATTGTTTTAAGACATCTTGACCAAAATCTACTTCTTTGTCTGTTTTACTCTCTACCATTCTTTTAGCAATTATATTGATTATCTTATCCATTACCTCTCTCCTCGCTTCCTCTCGGGCTTCCTTCTGTGAAGATGATGCATCCTTAATAATGGTTCTCCAAAAATTATTTCTCTCTTCAACTGTTTTTTCTATCGCTTCCAATATTTCTCCTTGATATTTCTTTTCAGTTAATCTAACACCTTCTGCGTATCCTTTGTCTTCTGCTTGCTTAACTTTTTCAAGGATGAGTTGGTGGATTTGTGGTTTCAATTCTTCCCAATAATAATCCAATAAATCTTGCAAAGATTGTCTAACATCTTGGTCTAATTCAACCCCAGTATATTTCATTTTAGGTTTTAAATTGTCTTCCCACTTTATATCTTCGTCTTTCATATTATTTATTTTATAAAATTTAATCCTCAAAATTATTTCTAAAGCATTTTTTAATATCAATGAATGCTTCTCTTGGAAAATTTTTAACTTTATTTTTTGCCATTATTTTGGGAAATTCTTTATCAAACATTTTTTCTATCTTTGATAAGTTAATTTTTTTTCTACAAATATGAATAAAACTTTTGCAATATTTATGTGGGTGTACTTTTTCTTCAAGTCCACAATTATTGCATCTTATCTTTTTTAATATTCTTAGATTTTTTTGCTTCATCTATTTTGGGAACTTAATCCCTTGTTTAATATTATTTATCTTCTTTTACTTCTAAATTAAAAGTATTAAATTACTTAATTTTCCAATTTATTTTCTGCCACGGAGCATCCTTCAAAGAGAAATTCCAGTGCCAAGTAATTTTTCCGCAATCTTTACAAATTACCCAACCCTTACTTGCTTCCCTAAATAACCCTTTTCCATAATCAATCTGTTTGGTGTTTATTTGCCTTGTTTTTACTTTATTTTTATGGTCGCACAGATATTGTTTAATTTTTGTTTTTAGCCACATAGTCTTATTTATTAAAAGTATTAAATTAACCAAAGTATTTTCTCAATTCTGGTGCAATATCTTCGTTCCATTGCTTTGATGTTATGTTGTATTTTTCCCGCAGAACCACACTTAATCCGCAAACCATCTTATCAAAGTTTTCTTTCCTTTTTTCGGCTTCATCAAAAACATTACCCAGTATCTTAACTTTTTCTAACACTTCTATCGGCAACTTTTCAATTTTAATTATCTTCATAGTCTTATTTATTAAAAGTATTAAAGTGGTTTATCTTCTTTTACTTCTAAATTAAAAGTATTAAATTAACTCTTTAATTACCGACTCCCATTCTTCTTTATATTTAATGTCTGGGTGGTCTTTTATAAATTCCGCAATATCTCTACAAATTACTTCTTTGTTTGATTGTGTCAATCTATCTTTTTGGCTCTTAACATAATCGCAAACACAGCCGACTCCATAAGACATTCTGCCGAGCATATATCTAACCGCTGACATTATAATTACACTTTCATTGCAGTCCATAGTCTTATTTATTAAAAGTATTAAAGTGGCTTATCTTCTTTTACTTCTTTTAAAATATCCGATACTAAATTATCCATGATAATTGCTAACTCATCTGCTGGCATAACTATCTCTGGTGCTTGGCTCATAAATTGAGCAGATACTGTTCCGAATGAGTATCCTATCAATGATTCTAATCTTTCTTTTAAATTATTAGTTCCTCTTGTTTCTTCAACTGGTATTCCTACAAATGTTCCAATTTCTCCTTTTTCTACTTTTGTTATTGTGTATGTTTTTTCCATATCAGGAACTTTATGTGCTTCGTATCCGCCTTTAAAAAGGTCTTCAAAGGGTACTGTTATGTCTTGGTCTATAATTAGATTTGGATTTATTGGCATATTTTTTTATTTTTATAATTATTTGTTAATTTATGGCACTCTTTACATAAAGTAATTCCATTTTCAACATCGTATCTTAATTCTGGGTATTTAGCCCAACTTTTAATATGGTGAACTTCTAAATAGCAACCAGTAATCCCGCAAGTTCGACAGGTCCAGTTGTCTCTTTGGAAAATATTTGAACGCCATTGTAAATATTTTTTATCTCTTGTATGAACATACCTCTTCCGTTCTTTCCGTGGCTCTTTACTTCTTCTTAAAGATTGAGCAATACTCATTTTTCTCTTGGCTTTTTCAGTGTGTTTTCTTCCAATTTTTTTAACGCTCATTTTTGTTTTTGATTCTTCCGTGTGTTTTCCAGTAAAACCACCACAACCTTTTTTAAAACCATAACCTTGGTAAACTCCTTTCTTAAATCCATAACCCTGATAAACTCCCTTTTTAAAATGTGTTTTTCCTGTATTTGTTTGAATGTGTAGTTTTTTACACCAAGAAGTATGTCCTTTTTTAAATTCTGTTTTCGGATGAAAACCTTTTTTAAATGGCATTTTAGTTTCTAAGTTTTAATTTTGTTTTCTACTTTCTATTTCTTCGTCTAATTTTAAATTTTCCAAAACTAATTCTTCTATTTTTGAATCTCTTTCGCCAATATCTGATTCCAAGGTACTAATTTCTTCATTTGCTTTACACAAAGGACAGTTCATTTCTTCGTGTGCTATGTCGCAATTTGAACAGTATTTCATAAGTTTAGTTTCTAATAGTTAAGAATATACCCACTAACGCTAATACGATTGATACTGCGATTATGATGAAATAAAGTGTGTTTAGGGTCATAGTTAGGGTCATAAGTTTAATAGTTATCTCCGTATTCCGGCTCAGTACTCGGCCATTTTACATAGATCCCCCACTTGGAGATGTGTAAATTAACTTCGTCGAATATTGAAGTCATTTCCTTTGTTGTGAACTTTGCGGTGCTTTCCTTTCCGTACCTCGCCTTTCCAATGGCTCTGAAAAGCATTTTAACGGCCTCTGGTGAGGTTTCTACCTCCAATCCCTCAAATAGTACCTTTTGCGTAATACCAGCCTCTACAAGGCAACCTGACAATAATTCGCAATACTTGTGGAGTGCCTTGTTTTGCTGGCTGGTTCGTATTTTATTTTCCGGTAAATGGGTCTTCATTCTTGTAAAGTTTTTCTAAATCTATTTTCGGACCGCCGATATATGCATTTTGCACTTCTTCTGATAATGGTTCACTTGGATTTGGCATTATTGTATATTCTGTATCCTGTTTGGTTGTTCCTTTTCTGGTAATCGTTATATCGTATGAAAACGGAGATCCCCATTTTGGATTATCAATCAATGCTTTTAAGGGAGTCATTATGGTTTTCTGCGTTATTTCTAAAATCTGAACTCTCTTTGCCTCATAATTGTACACAACGAATGCCCAGAAGTGGCTAATCCTGCCGTCCTTTTTCATATCATCTGGTATCTCATCAAAAATATCTCTGCTTCTTACCGGCTTATTATCGCTTTTAAAATACTCGTATCCTACTATTGCCGAAGATAATACCCTAAAAGTGTGTACTCCCTCTGTTAGTTTCATATAGTTTGAGGTTTCCGGCACTTTGTAATCGTTGCTTGGAAAGAAATTGTTCTCTTGTATTTCGTCTTTTTTCATAAGTTTAAATTGTTTCTAAATAATATTAACTTTTGCTCTAATTCTTCTACCTGAGCCCGACTCTCTTCAGCTTCCTCTGCCCACTTTTTTAATCTCGGGTCTGGCTCTTTTGAGATATAGTTTTCCGGCAAGAAGTTTCCGGCTCTATAATCTGTTTTAAGTTGTTCCTCTATTTCTTTGTTCATAGTTTTTATGGCTTGCGGGAGAAGAGAGCAATTCACTCCTGAAAACTCTCTCCTCTCCTGCGGAGTCAATTAGTCGTTGTGTACTAATTCGCTATTTAGATCGTTTATAAACTCAATCTCAAATCCTTCCGTAATTTCTTCTACCCAGTTCTGCGATATATTCAATTCGTGAGCTATTTCTTGCGGTGTGCTACCCTGCTTAAATAATGCGATTACTACTTCTTTATCATTTTTAAGCAATAAATTATCTACGAAATTATTAAACATATTATTTTACTAAATAAAGAATATAATGTGTGCCGAAGTATGCTATGGCCGATAACATCACAATCCAATAGCCGACTTTTAATATATTTTCTATTGTGTGATTTTCTCTTTTAATTTTTCTAACTGTATGATATTTCATATTATTATTTTTTAATTTTATTATTTTTCTCGACTTTTATTCTCCATTTCTTTTTTCGTTGGCTGTCGTAATCTCGCATTTTGATTAAGCACTTCTCGCAAAGGAACTCTGTTGGTTTTTTTAATTTCATAATGTTTTGTTTATACCTTATGTTATCATTATCAAAAAGTCCCGTCAAGCCCCTGTTTCTCCACAGGCCAATTTCGCCGCTGCCCGCCTCTCCCTCTGGGCAAGATTATATCTATCAAGTGCTTTCCTATACCTATCTCTGGTTCTAACAACCTCCGGCTTTAATTGCCTTAATCTTTCATTTTCAAGGTCAGCACATATTGGGCAGTTCTTTATTTCCGAATTTAATTTAGTTCCGCACTTACAGGTGTAGTACATATTTAAATTAAAGTTTTATATTCTTTAAATGCTTCTTGAAAAATATGTAGTCCTATTTCTGGTCTTACACAATTTCTTAAAACCTTTCTTTTATCTATTCCTTTTTTACTTTCTAAATTAAAACCTAATTTTTCTTGCCACTCTTTTACTTTTCCCCATTTGATTTTATCAGCGTCAACTTTTATATCGTGTATTAAGAAGTTTGACCAAAAACAATGGCGTTGGATTATCTGTGGTTCAATAAGTGGCTTGTAATAAGGATTAACATTCTCCACAACCCATTTACCTTTATAAAAATGTTGCAATAATATAATTTCTTGATATAAACTCATTTCAGGATATTTCGCTTTTCTTAAATGATTCCCACTACCATAATCTTCTGATAACGCCCCTAACTTCGCAAAGTCCGAATGTGTTGGGCAAGGTGGGCTACTCCATATAAAGTCAAACTCTTTATAATGATCTAAAAGATATTGGTGGGCATCTGCGATTATCACTTTGTCTTTTGGAAAAAAGTCCTGGTAAATATTGGCTATTTCTTCTACATTTTCAACCGCAGTTATAGTGTGGTCATCTCCCCAATTTTTACGATTGCCGCCGATTCCGCAATAAAGATTAAGTATTTTCATAAATTTAATAGTTAAATAATTCTCTTTGTTTTTCTAATAAACTATTAAAAACCTTTTCATTCAAATCTATTCCTTTTGTTTTTACTTCAGCTAACAATTCTGCTATTTCCTTTCTTAATCTTTCTGATTTCTCTTTCAAAAAAAACTGATAATACATCTCTCTAAAAAAATGTTTAGCTTCATCGCCGTCCTTAGAAAATCTTTTTAAGGTTGATTTTTTTATAGTCATTGCTACTTCCATCATTTTCTTTCCTCTAATGTCTTGTACAATAATGTTCATAAGTTTAATAATTATTTACCACTAATAAAAGATATTATTCCCCAAAATATTGTTCCACATATAAAACCAATACACCACCAATTCCACCAATCATCGTTTATAAAACTCATATCTTTATTCGGTAATCTTTGGAGTTGCCACCCCTTTTAAAAATATTGTTATATTTGCCGCCAAAGTTGTAGCGTCTTGCTCATCAAAAATAAGCATATCTGAGTCTTGTCGTGAGTTTTTCTCCAAATATTCTGCTAACCTTGGGTTTATTTCATCTATTTTTTTAAGTTCTTTTTCCATATATTTTAAGCATTTCTGCTGTTAATTATTAACTATGGCTTGTGGCTGATTTTTACTCGGACTTGATACCACATATTTGATAGCACAGGGGATTACTCCCTCCACAGTCGCTAACCATTCTCTGGTTAATTATTTTTTAAAACCTATGCCAATTCCAAATCCCATAAAACCGATACTTAAACAAACTATATTTTCTTCCTGCCTTAGAACAATACTGAATAAAGAAAACTCCTGAAATGGATATTCGTAATTATTCCAAAATATTATTTTCATATTCCCTTTTTTAATTCTTTTTTATATTCTCAAATGGTTGCGGATAATGATTATTCGCTTCCCTGTGTTTTTGTATTTTCATTAAATCATCAATATCAGATATTTCTAAACAAGCCTCCGGCTGGATTACTGCTAAAAATCCAATCCTTACTTCTTTTGTTTGTTTATTTTCTTCTAAAAAAGAATATCCACCGGTTAAAGAATAAAAATCATTCCATAGTTTTAGTGGTACGAACTTTGAATACCAATTATATTTCATATTATTTTGCCCAACCTTTTGCGTAGTTGGGTATTATTGCTTTTTCCTCGACCTTTGGTTTCACATCTCTGTTTTCCCAAGTCCTGACTGCCGCCCGCCAATCTTTCATTTTATTTTTTCCAACCATCCACCCTTTCATCTCATAAAAGTCTATAAAGTTTTCAGGGTCTATATCGTTTTTTCTTATAAGACAATAATTTTTAACTTCGTCTAAAGAGGGTGGGGCGAAAGCCCCTCTCTTTTCATTATTATCATTCTTTACATTATTGTATGTGTCTTGTTTGATGTTTTTCTGTTGTTTTTCTGTTGTCTGGTTTGTTGTCTTGTTTGTTGTATTATCTAATTGCCATATATCATAATTCACAATGGTAATTATGGTTGTAATCTCATTATTCTGTTGTCTTATATCGCCATCACTTTCTAAACACTTTAAATAACGCCTCACTTTATCTCTACTCCACTTCCACCTTTGAGCTAATGTTAATTGAGAGTATCCTAACTGTCCTCTTTTAATTTCTACTTTTATTCCTCTAACTACAAAATAACTATCTGTGTGTTGTGCTAATCCAAATAAATCTACCCACGCTTGACCTCTTGTAAACTTTTCACAGAGCCAACGGTTGGAATAAAGTAAATTTCTACTGACTACAAAAAAGTTTACTTTTTCTATTTTCATAATTTCCACGCAAAAAGCAGAGGTGGACAGACACGGGTTATGACGCCCATAGAATCCACTTCTGCTTGTTGCGAATAAATTAAATTATTATTTGTCATAAGTGTGTCTATTTTTAAACTATATATCTATTATATTTTTTTTAAAAACCTTTGTCAAGTGGATAAAGCAAAAAGCCGGAGATCCCGGCTCTGCCACAAGTCTGCCGTTATTCTTTTTGGTTAGATTATATGATTTGTTCCCCTTAGGGCATCGCCGCAAGAATTAAAAACTAACAGACGAGCTATAATTTTATTTTATCACACTCCAAAGTTCTTGCCCACTATCAATATTTTCCGCAATGCAAAACAATATAAAAATTGTAATTGCTGTGAAAACTATTTTTAAATAAGTATTCATTTTCCTGCGTATGGTTGCGATTCAGTAGCTACTGCATCACTGCCCTTATAAGAAAAGTAAAAAGTAAAACTCATCAGACATAAATTCATAAAATCTTTAGGGTCTAATTTTCCTATAAAAAACGCAACACACGCTGTTAATGCTAATAATAAGAAAACGACTTTTGACGCTGACTGAAGTAGGTTCATATTTTTTTAGTTAATAATATTACTTGTTTATAAAACTCATCATATTTCCTAAAATCAAATAAATCGTAGTCATTAAATCAATCTTAATATGGACAGTATAATCAATTCTATCAATCGTGTCCTTAGGACAAGACATATGTAGATGCGTTCCTTTGTATGGTGGTTTTAATCTGTCTGCTAAAAGTACAACAACGCCATTAGATAAACAAAACCCAGAATTTCCCATTTGTGCTACTGGCTGTCCTTGTAAAACTGTGTCGCCTTTCTTAACTGGAAAGAATGGTAAGCAATGCCAATAAGAATACTTAACTTCGGGATTAGCAATAGACCTTAATAGAACACCATATCCTCTTTCCATTTCCCAACCATTATCCCAGTTTTCAGCAGTAGCTATATTTTCCACAATACAATTTTCCATTGCTACTAATATCGTTCCATAACTTTTCTTATCCCAGCGTGCTAAATCAAAAGCCTTGTGCTGTTCTGACCAGCCCTGCGTTATATTACTTAATTGAAATTCTTTATAAGGTTTGCAAAGATTTTTCATAATATTGAAAAGAGGGGCTGGGGTCGTAATAAGACCTTTATTCTCTCATTTGGCTTATTAGCCAATGGCTTCTACGAAAGCCAGCCCCTATGTGAATTGAAGATAAATTACCTCCCTTCTTGAAATGACAGCTGTGGCGGTCTTATTGTTGAAACGCATACAACTATTTTGACATAGTTGCCAACTGCAATTTCAGCGATAAATAACCGCAACAACTTTTCCAACGAAAT
>JBAZBZ010000059.1 GCA_041671145.1 Bacteroidales bacterium
TTTTATTTTTACATTATTTTTATATCCTTTTGGAATCAGAATTGAAAACTTGCCGTCTTTATCGGAAATTCCCGTGATATTTTTTTTTGTGCTCTGATTTTCGAAAATAATTATTTCCGATTTTCGTGGGTTGCCTTTGAAATCGGTTACAATTACTTTCAGTAAAGCTTCTTTTTCTGTGGGTTTTAAGTCCTGTGAAAAAGCAGTTACATTAAAAATAATGAATATTAAAATTAAGATTTTTTTCATTTTTTTAAAAGTTTGTTGTTCGTAGTTTGTAGTTGCTTTGAACAACAAACCACAAACAAAATAATTATTTATTTTTCTCAACTTTTCTATTCTCGTATTCTTTAATTCCGTTATCTAGAAAATCTATAAAATTTTTAATGCTTGGGTCGAATGATTTTGGTTCGGTTAAAAGATTTCCTTCATTATCAAGCAAAATGTAATAGGGGAGAGAGTTGATTTTAAATTTTTTTGCCTGAAAGTCGCTCCACTTTTTTCCGATAGTAGTTATTTCTTTTTTTATTCCACCCACAATTGTTTCGTATTGTTCTTTTTCGGGAAGCGTTGTTTTATCATCAACATAAAGGGTAATTAAAATATAATTTTCATTAAAGCGTTTCAGTATCTCGGCATCAGACCAAACAGAAGCTTTCATTTTTTTGCAATATGCACATCCCCATCCGGTAAAGTCAACAAATACGGGTTTGCCTGTTTTCTTGGCATATTCCATTCCTTCATCATAATCGAAAAAGCAATTCAAATTGTAAGGACAATGGAATAAATCGGCATATTTTTTACCTGAAACAACTTCCTGATTATTTACAGGTGTGTTTTTTGTTAAATCAAAATCCTGCGATGATAGAGGTGGGGAGAATGCACTGATTGCCTTTAATGGCGCACCCCATAAGCCGGGGATAAGGTAAATCGCAAATGAAAATGAAATTATAACAAAAAATAATCTTACAACGGAAATATATTTCACATCACTGTCGTGAGCAAATTTTATTTTGCCGAGTAAATAAAAGCCGAGCAATAAGAAAATCACAATCCATATTACTAAGAATATTTCCCTGTCAAGAATTCTCCAATGATTTACCAAATCGGCGGTTGAGAAAAATTTTAATGCTAATGCAATCAATAAAAATGCAAGAGTTACCTTAACTGAATTGAGCCATCCGCCTGACTTTGGAAGTGAATTTAACCATGACGGAAAAACAGCGAGCAATGCAAAAGGAATTGCGAGTGCTATGGAAAATCCTAACATTCCAATGAGAGGGGATAATGTATTTTTTGAAACAGCAGCTTCAACCAAAAGAGTTCCTATGATAGGAGCGGTGCATGAAAACGATACCAATACAAGTGTAAAAGCCATTAAAAATATTCCGATTAAACCGCCTGCTTTTTCTGCTTTGCTGTCGGCTGCGGTTGTCCATTTTGATGGCAACTGTATTTCGAAAGCTCCGAAGAATGATGCTGCAAAAACAAGCAATAATAAAAAGAAAAATAAATTGACATAAGTATTTGTTGACATCGAATTTAATGCATCTGCCCCGAATATTAAAGTTATTCCAAATCCAAGAGCAACATAAATTATTATTATTGAGAGTCCGTAAATCAATGCATCGCGTTTTGCTTTTATTCGCTTTTCACTTCTTTTCAGAAAAAAACTAACTGTCATCGGAATCATAGGAAATACGCATGGAGTTATTAATGCAAGAAAACCAGCTAATATTCCTTCAAGAAAAATAATCCACAAATTTCCTGAAGCAGAATTATCGCTTATTGTTGCTTTAATTTTACTGTAGCAGGATTTGTTATCAGCAGCAATTGATGTTGCTTTTTCGCAGCAGGTTTTTAAAGTGTCAACAGCAGGTTCTGTTTTTTTATCATTTAAAACCGACAAAGGAATTTTAATATTTTCATCATAGTTGATGCAAGCACCATCAGTGTTTGTGCACATCTGATATGTGATTGTACATTTTATTTCTTTAGTTGCTTCGGTTATTTTTATTTTTTGTTTGAACAAACCTTTTTTATAAAAAGATGTTATGAAGCATTTAAAAACATCATCGTATTCTTTTTTAGAACCAATGGCTTTTACTTTACCGATGAGGTAATAACCTTTTTTATCAAAAGTAAATATTGCTGGATTTGGTCCTATTTTACAATTGAAGTCGGATGAATACAAATGAAAGCCCTCGGGAATAACAGCATTGAAAGTAATCGTGGAAGTATCGCCGATTTTTACTTTGTCGGGAGTTATCGAATATTTCCACTTTGATGGTGGTATGTTTACTTGTGAAAAAGAAAGCTCAGATGCTATAATTAAAATTAATATTACTCCTGATATTTTTTTTACTTTGTTCAATAATGATTTCATAATAATTTTTTTATAAAAATATTACAATATTTCCAATATTACAATATTTTTTGTTTTATCGTCAACTCTAAATCTGTCATCAATTCTGTGTCCTGCGAGCCATGCGATTTTATTTTCAGAGCATATAACCCACGTATTTTCTTTTTCAACTAAAGAAAATTTTTCGTCAATAAAAAAGTCGCTTAGCTTTTTTCTGTTTTTCATTCCGAAAGGGTAGAAGTAATCACCATTTTCCCACTTTCTTATTTTTAAAGGGAAAGATAATTTATCGGCGTCAAATGTTGCAATATTTTTATTTTTTAGTATTTCGGCATTTTTATTAAAAGCAGCTTTACTGATACTGATTTTAAGTGGTACTTCTATTAAAGTATCATCTAAATTTATTAAATATTCATTTTTTTGTTCGTCATTTATTTTAGTAATAATAAGTTCGCTTCTGTCTTTAATTAAGCGATGAGTTGAGGATAAAAATTGCTTTCCCGAAATGTCGTCAAGATTTTCAATTATGTTTTGAATATTGCTGAAATTAAAGTTAAAAGGGGAGAGGAGTTCGTACAAATATGTTCGCAATGGGTTTACTTTTTTTAGTTCTTCAATAGAAATGGAAATGTAGTTTTTATTAATTATGAGCAGATTTTTTCGCACTTTTTCTATTTCGTTTTTATAAATTTCTTCTACATCTTTTACTCTCTCAATATTACTTTTGATTGTATTGTCAAATTCAGGATGTATTTTTTTAAATACGGGAATAATATCGTGGCGAATTTTATTTCTCACGTATTTGTTTTCATTGTTGGAACTGTCCTCACGGAATTTTAATTTATTTTTCAAAACATATTCTTCAATATCTTTTCGTTTTGCAAAAAGAAGAGGACGTATGATTTTTTTATTTTTTGTAGCAATGCCGTGCAATCCCGAAATACCAGTTCCTCTGAGTATGTTGATGAAAAAAGTTTCAACAACATCATCGAAATGATGTGCTATTGCGACATATTTATAATTTGTGGTTTCGGTGAGCCAATTGAACCAGCCGTAGCGAAGCTCGCGTGCTGCCATCTGGATGGAAATTTTATTTTCCTCCGAATATTTTTTTGTTTCGAAAAGTTCACTAAAAAACGAAACTTTGTATTTGTGTGCTGTCTGTTGCACAAACAACTCATCCATGTCCGATTCCTGTCCGCGTAAACCGAAGTTGCAATGAGCAATACTAAAATTAAATTCAGCATTGTAAAACAAATCGCACATTACAATAGAGTCAATTCCTCCACTGACGGCAAGTATTATCTTGTCATTTTTTTCAAAAAGATTTTCTTTTTTTATAAACTCTGTGAATAGTTTCAGCATGGTGTGCAAATCTACGTTTTTTCACAATTTTAAACAAATCGCAGGAAATTATAAAGAAACATTCTTTACCATGAAACGTGAAATGTATTGTTCGGATGAGCTTTGCAGGATTATAAGATAAACTCCGTCTGAAATGTTTGATGAATTGAAATTGTAGGTATTGTATCCTATGGATATATCAATTTTTTCCTGTTTTATTATATTGCCAATAATATCAACAACTGTGATATTATATGCTTCTTTAGAATTGCTGTAGAATTTGAATAAAAGTTCAGAAAAAGAATTTCCCTGCAAAACCATTAAATTTTTAATATTTTTCAGGTTGTTGTTAATTTTTACCAAACCTACATGTTTTATTTTTCCATCGTAATCTATTTGTGTTAATCTGTAAAAAGAAATTCCGCTAAACGGATAAGTATCTGTTATCAAATAATTGGTTGCTTTAATGCTGTTACCTTCGCTTTTAACACTATCAAAAGGATGAAAATTTATAGCATCAACGGAACGTTCAACAATAAATTTATCGTTATTAATTTCCGATAAAGTTTGCCATGATAGATTCACAAAACCTTTATCTGTTAATGCTGCTTTGAAATAATTCAGTTCAATTGGTAAAGACGAATCTT
Source organism: Bacteroidales bacterium (assembly GCA_041671145.1). Classification (NCBI taxonomy): domain Bacteria; kingdom Pseudomonadati; phylum Bacteroidota; class Bacteroidia; order Bacteroidales; species Bacteroidales bacterium. The sequence continues at coordinate 4,357 of JBAZBZ010000059.1, forward strand.
GTGCGCAGGGTATGAAAGAAACATTATCCAATCCAAAGTCATTACCGCTTGCGGTAGTATTTTTATTTACAATACTTATGTTGGCATTTGTATTAGAGCCGGAATTCCATGTTGCATAAAATTGCTGCCATAGGCATGTTGTGGTTGAAGCATTGAATATTGAACCAAGTAGAACACCATTAACGGAAAACTGTAGCTGAGCCGGATTAGTTGGGTGCACCGAACTAATCCATGTTGTAAAGTAATAAATTGTATTTATTGAAACATTTATGTTTTGCTGCCAAATTCCAACATCGGCTGTTGTTGCTCCATTAATTATCATAAATTTTCCCGAACCGCTTGTTTTATCGGTGCATACCGACCAGTTTGAATGCAAGTCATTAGAATTTGTCCACACAGAATATAAACCTTCTGTCCATAATTCTTGTTTGTATCCCGCTGAATCAGCTCTATATCCGTAACTACTTGTAAAACTCGCGTTTCCGTTTTCGAAATTACCATTTATAACCCGTTCAATTCCAGTTGAATGATAGCCATTAGGGCATTGTGATAATCCTTCACTATAATATACAAGCATTATAAATGATATTATGAAAATAATCAAACCATATTTTTGCCTCGTAGTCATTTTTTTAGTAATTATAGTTTATTATAACAAATATAATAAAAATTACGTTAAAAAGCAAGAAAAATTAGATAAATTTACAATCAATTACATGAAAAATTATTGCAAATTATTAATTGGCTGGATAGCAGTTATTTGCTTAATATCTTGAATTCTGTTCTGCGGTTCTGTTGTCTTCCTTCAGCAGTACTGTTTGTAGCAATAGGTTGTTCGGAACCATAGCCTTTGTATGTAAGTCGACTTTTTGATATGCCTTTTTCTGCAAGGAAATCAACAACGGCTTCAGCTCTTTTTTTTGAAAGAGTTTTGTTATATTCAGCTAAGCCGACATTATCGGTATGTCCTGATATTTCAATTACAAACGTTGGCAGCTGATTAAGGAGATTTACTAAGTTCTGGAGCTCAGTTACAGATTCTTGTCGTAATGTTGCTTTATCAAAATCGAAGAAAACGTTTTTAAGTATTATTTTTTCACCTATTTCATAATCTTCGGTTTTAAAAGCTTTTATGGCTGTCTTACTTTCAACTGCAATCATTGGTTTTTGCAAACTTATATTTTTAATAATAGTGGTCACTGTATCTTTTCCGATATCAAAGATTTCGGTATAATTATTATAATCAGGATAGGTAGCTGTTATTGTATAATTTATTTCTTTTGGAAGAGTAATCGAGAACATTCCTTTTTTATCTGCTTTAAAGTTTGCAATAACTGCCTTTTTATTATTGTCGGTTATTTCAATGTTTGCATCGAGTGGTTTAAATGATAATGCGTCATTCACGGTACCAATGAGAAGAATGTTTTTTTCTTTTTGCTTAAGAATTGTAATCATATAAATGTCCTGTTCACCAAATCCTTCATTTTTTGAAGAAGAGTAATAAGCGTGAATTCCATCATCAGCAGGGTCATAAAACACATCATTATCGGTAGTGTTAATCGGAAAGCCAATATTTTCAGGAGTAGTCCAGTAGCCATCGGGCAATAGTTTGCTGCGGAAAATATCATAGCCGCCCATGCTTTCGTGTCCTGTAGAGCTAAAATACAAAGTTACCCCGTCGTCAAGAATAAAAGGAGAATCTTCATCATATTTGGTATTAATTTCAGGTCCTAAATTTATTGCTTCACCCCATTTACCGTCGAGGTTGAGTTCGGAAGCATAAATATCTTTCCCGCCATAACCGCCAGGTTTATCACTTACAAAATAAAGTATTTTGCCATCGGGAGACAGCGAAGCGTGAGTTTCGTGGTATTTTGTATTTACAGTAGTCCCCAAATCAATGGGAGTAGCCCATGTGGAACCTCTTGCTTTGCTGACATAAATATCACCATTATTTATTTCACCTTTATAAATAAAAAGTTGTTTGCCGTCTTTTGATAAACTTATACTTGCTTCGTGCGAAGGGGTATTGATAGCTGACCCTATTGATTGTGCTTTTTTCCACTTTCCTGATGTATCTTTCTTAGATATAAATATATCCTCATAGTATTTTCCTTCCACATCTTTCAATCCGCCGGTGCTTCTTTCTCTTCTTGAAGTATAAATGAGAGTTTTCTGGTCATGCGAAATAACAGGGGAATATTCGGGAAACATTGTATTTACACTTGCTCCCATATCTTCTATTTTGATGTTTATTGGATTTTTTATTATTTTTTTTGCATTATAGCACATTTCAATTTGTCTTTCAGTATCTTCAATTAAATCATCATTTGTACCTACTCTCAGGTATGTTCTAAACTTCTTGAAGCAATCAATAGCATCATCAAGCTTGTAAGTAATAAGATAAATTTTACCTAAAAAATATAAAGTATGAGCAGGTGCTTTTTTTTCATTGTATTCGCCGTTAAATTCTGCTGTAACATTAGCAGATGCTTTTTTTAAGTATGGAATTGATAGTTCTTTGTTTACAGGTAAATTGAAATAACAAAGTCCGATTTTGAACTGAATGTTTGAATTATTTGGATTAAGTGAATCGAGTTCTTGGAATATAGGTAATGCAGCGTCGAAATTTTCAGCATCAATAAGGTCTTCTGCCTTGCTGTATTTTGTTTTGAATGTTCTTACATCCAATTGTCCTATAACAAAGGATACATTGATGAATAATAAAACAGAAAGAAAGATTATTTTTTTCATAAAAAAATCAATTTGTAAGAAGTCAATCTACAAATATAAATAAACATATAAATAAAAAAACAATTTTTATTTTTTTAAAATATGAGTAATTTGCATAAAGGATAAATCCATATTTGAATTTCCAAAATATTATCCTGCATTTAATTTTTTAATGTAAATTTGCTTTTTTGAGTAATTTTCATGCAGAAGAAAAACAATAAAAAAAGAGTTGTTCCTCCTAAAACAGTTCCCATTGTGAAACAAAAAAGAGGAGAAAGCATATATTTATATTTAAAGATATTCATAATACTTCTTTTAACAGCGGCTGTTTATTCCAATTCAATAAAAAACGATTTTATTACTTCGTGGGATGATTATCCGATAGTAATGGATAATCCTTTAATAAAGAGTATTTCTGCGGAAAACATAAAAACTTTTTTTTCAACTAAAACATTTGTTGGTGCAAACTATCATCCCGTTACGGTTTTATCGTATGCAATAGATTATCATTTTTTCAAACTCGACCCGCACAAATACCATTTAATGAATCTTATTTTTCATCTTTTAAATGTTTTATTAGTGTTTATTCTGGTTTATATTATTACGAAAAGAGATTCGGCGGCAATAATAGTTTCGCTTTTTTTCGGAATACATCCCATGCATGTTGAGTCGGTGGCTTGGATTGCTGAGCGAAAAGACGTTCTTTATACTTTATTTTTCATTATTTCACTTATTTTTTATGTAATGTACATTAAGAAAAATAAAAATTATTTCTATTTGTTTTTATCGTTGATTGCGTTTCTGCCCTCGCTGTATTCGAAGCCGGCTGCGGTTTGCATGCCGGGTGTAATTATTCTTCTTGATTATTACTACAGCAGAAAATTAAATGCAAAACTTATAGTTGAAAAAATTCCGTATTTTATATTAGCATTTATTTTTGGTGTTATTACTATGAATGCGCAAAAGCAATTCGGTGCCTTTAACACTCTTGTTGCATACAATTTTGTTGACAGGATTTTTATGGCTTGCTTTTCGTTAATTTTTTATATTTACAAAATGCTTGCTCCTCTTGGGCTGGCAGCAATGCATTATTACCCGTTTAAAAATAATGGGTTTCTGCCATTCACTTATTATTTATCTGCTTTGGTTATTATTAGCATTTTGTTTGGTGTTTATAAATTTAAAAATTACAGAAAACTTTTGGCTTTCGGGTTTTTGTTTTATTTTGTTACAATTGCCCTCGTTATTCAGGTTGTTCCTGTTGGAAATGCTATTGTTGCTGAACGCTATTCATATATTCCCTACATTGGGTTGTTTTTTATTGTCGGACAATTATACAGCAATATTGAAGATAAAAAACTCAAACTGATGAAGTTTGTAAAATTTTCATTTATTGGTTTATTATTTATCTATACAATATTTTTTTCTTTCTCAACGTGGCAGAGAAATAAAGTATGGAAAGATTGTGTTACCTTGTTTGTCGATGGTGCTAAAAAATATCCACTGAACAGCGAAGCTCATTCGCAGGTTGCTTCTGCTAAAATGAAAATCAAGGATTATGAGGGTGTTATTGAAGCAGCAACAAAAGCTATAAACATAAATAAAAATTGTATTAATGCCCTTTATAACCGGGGAATGTCATTTTACTATTTAAAAAAATATAATGAAGCAATACAGGATTATACCGATGCAATAAGAATAAAACCCCAATATATCGAAGTATACAACAATAGAGGTCTTGCCCGTCAGTATGTTAATGATATTAAAGGAGCGATAGAAGATTATTCTAAAGCAATTGAATTGAAGCCAGATTACATGGAAGCATATATAAACAGAGGTGCATTGAAAAGCAATACTGGAGATTTTCAGGGTTCTCTTGAGGACTATTATAAAGGACTTGCGTTGAATCCTAATGTTCCTGAAATATATAACAATATTGGTTTTTCTTTGTTCAGCTTAAAACAAATGAAAGAAGCAAACTCATATTATTCTAAAGCAATTCAATTGAATCCGAATTTCATGATGGCTTATTTTAACCGCGGAAATGTCAAATTTTATACAAGTGAATTTCGCAGTGCCATTGATGATTACAATGAAGCACTGAAAATAGATAATACGTATTCTAATTCATATGTTAATCTTGGACTTGCAAAGTACAGGTTAAATCTGAAAAGCGAAGCATGCAATGACTGGCAGAAGGCAATTAATATGGGAAATTCTCAGGGGACTATGATGTATAAAACTTACTGCAAGTAAAAAAACGTTTGCATGAAGTAAATTTTGTTTTGCGGAGAGAATGGGAACTGAACCTTATTCGCTCTTTGCCTGTTAATAGTGGTTTTTGAAACCTTATCTTTTCAAGTCCACCGAATAACCCACCAAAATCTATCTTTGCTTTACCTTACAAAGAACCATTTTGCGTTAGTACAAAGATACAAAAATTTTACTTTTCAAAACAAAATAAATTCACTTCTTTACTTTTATTTTTTTAATTTTGCAGTACGACAACAAAGCAATGGATAACTATTTAAAAATACTTTATTTTCTTAAGCAATACTATGGCGATGGAAATTACTATGATATAGAAAAGGTTTTAAATATTCCCAAAGAACAACTGAATATTATTGTTTCTGAATTATGTAAAGAAGGATTTATTGAAATTAAAAATGAAACAGGAATAACAAAAAAACGACCGATTTTAACTTCTGAATTTAAAGTTAGCTTTGAAGAATCAATACAAGGAAAAGGCGGAAGGTTAAAATTAGAACATGTAGATTATTATGTTCCATTTCAAGCAATATTAAAAATAAAAGGCAATGATTATTTAAAACAACTGAAAGAAGTTAAAGCAGTTTCAAATAATCATACAAAAATAGAACAACAAATACCAAACGCATATTCTTACATACACTATAATAGTAAATTATCACTAACATCCTAACATTATAAATTAAATTTCAATTGATTACAATTAAGTTCTTTGAAATCTTGTAGATAATAGTCGTCAAACAATTGCTGTATGGGGATTTTATCAATTAATGAGAAATTTA
>JBAZBZ010000060.1 GCA_041671145.1 Bacteroidales bacterium
AAATTTACTAAAAGTGTCATATAAAAAAGGATATTCATATTTATGGCAAGATAACACAACTGATTCAACATATTTGGTATCCCAGCCAGGTAAATATTCAGTTGTTGTAACGGACTCCAATAAATGCAAATATTACGATGAAATAACCTTGAGCCAGATTTTAAAACCATATTTTGATTTAGGAAAAGATACAGCTATTTGCTTGGGAAGTGAAGTTACTATTCGCTTGCCAATCAACAACTATATGTATCAATGGCAAGATGGATTGAATTCTAATGTATATACAGTAATTGATACAGGATTATATGTTGTAAAAGCAACAAATATTTGTGGTTCATATAAAGATTCAATATATTTCAAGCAAGCAAACTGCGATTGTTCTGTTGACGTTCCTTCTGCTTTTTCACCAAATGGAGATAATGTAAACGATATTCTATATTTAAGAGGAAGCTGTGTTAAAAATATTGAATTTTATATTTATGACAGATGGGGAGAAAAAGTTTTTGAATCCCATGAGTTATCAAATGGATGGGATGGAACATTTAAAGGCAAAAAGATAGATGCGGCAGTTTTTACATTTTATCTTAGTGCCGAATCAGAACTCGAAAAAGGGAAAATATTTAAAAAAGAAGGAAACATATCACTAATCAGATAAAATAATATGATGTTGATGTACAACAAAACAATAAAAATATCATTTTTTACTACCTCCATTTTTATAATTATTATGTTATTTCAATTGCCATTATGTTACTCTCAGGATATTCATTTTTCTCAATATTTTTCTACTCCTTCAATTTTGAATCCAGCATTAACAGGTCAATTTAATGGAAAATTTCGTTTAATAAGTAATTACAGAAATCAATGGAGAGCTATTTCCCGAAATTCTTATAAAACTTTTAATACCTCAATTGATGCGCCTGTTTATAAAGAAAAACTCTTTGCCGGACTTTCCTTTTTTAATGATGTGGCAGGTGATTCTAAAATGAGTTTGACTCAAATTAATTTACCGCTTGCCGCTACGGTTAACTTAGATAATAATAATTCATTGACAACAGGAATTCAAATTGGATGGGCTCAAAGGTCAATTGATATAAGTAACTTAACATGGGATAGTCAATACGATGGTAAAACATTTAATAAAACATTAAGTTCAAAAGAATCTTTTTTAAATACCAATTTTAACTATTTTGATTTGTCATTTGGAACATTCTGGCAAAATATTATAAGTGAAAAAATAAAATACAATGCAGGAATTGGACTTTTTCATCTAAATAATCCTAAACAAAGTTTTTATAGTGATAATGATAAATTAAATTCTAAATTTATATTTCATAGCGGAGCTGAATTTAAAGTTAGAAATTCAAATACTGTTTATAATCCTACATTTATGTTTATGAAACAAGGAAAGATGCAAGAGGTTAACATTGGTATTATGGCAAAATACAGTATAGGATTGGATTCAAAATATACCGGAATAAATGTATCTTCAAGTGTTGTATTTGGTGCATTTTATAGATTAAATGACGCAATCATTCCATATACCCGCTTAATATATAAAAACAGATATGCCATAGGATTTAGCTATGATATAAACGTTTCTCGGCTTAAAGTTGCTTCCGATAGCAGGGGTGGAGGAGAAATAAGTATAGTTTATATATTTAGTAAAAAGAATGTGTCGGTAAAAGTTGTTCCAAGTTTATAATAAATTTTATAAAGAAAAATAACAGTTAAATTTATTTTTCTATTCTGTTGAAAAATACATTCCAACCAAAAAACAACCCTATTCTTATTTTTTAGTACTTTTACATTTTAATGAGATGATTGATTCTAATCGTCGAATCATTAATTAATTTTAAGAAATCTATAGTTGAATTTAATAACAATAATCCTTATAGGGCTGGCTTTATCAATGGATGCATGTGTAGTTTCATTGTGCTGCGGAATTACATCAAAAAAAGAAAAACTTTTAAAAGCATTAAAATTAGGATTTCTGTTTGGCGGATTTCAGGCAATAATGCCGCTTTTGGGATGGTTAATCGGAAGCATATTCGAAAAATATATTCGCGATTATAGTTATTGGCTCGCATTTATATTATTGGCATTTATCGGCGGAAGAATGATTTACGAATCATTTAAAAACCCTGATTGCAGAACATCCATAAATTTTGATAAACTTTCGGTATTGCTTTTATTGGCAGTCGCAACGAGTATTGATGCTTTAGCTGTCGGCTTCAGTTTTGCTGTATTGAAAATAAATATTTTTATTGCAATACTGATAATAGGATTAATTACTTTTGTCATATCGTTTGCAAGCGTTAATATTGGAAGCAGATTCAGCAAAATACTTGGCAATAGAGCAGAGTTGTTCGGCGGTTTGGTATTAATAGCAATAGGTATAAAAATTTTAATTGAACATTTATACTTTAGTCAATAGTCGTTGGTCATTAGTCATTAAAAAAAGCATGAGTAATATAATAAAATCAGATATTCTCGAATATCCCATATTTATTGGAAAAGATGTTTATTCGGAATTAGAAAAATTTCTAAAAAATTATTCATCAAATAAAATATTTATTCTTGTTGATGAAAATACCGGAAAATACTGCCTTCCATTAATTCAAAAAAATGTAAGTTCATTAAGAAAAGCTGAAATCATAAAAATTAAAAGCGGCGAAAAAGGCAAGGATATTGAAGTTTGTAAAAAATTGTGGAAAGAATTAATTATTTCAAGTGCTAACAGAAACTCCTTATTAATTAATCTTGGCGGTGGTGTAATTACCGATTTAGGCGGATTTATTGCAGCAACTTTTAAAAGAGGAATGGATTTTATAAATGTCCCCACAACGCTTCTTTCAATGATTGATGCGTCAATTGGAGGAAAAACCGCAATAAATATTGACAAAATAAAAAATCAGGTTGGTGTATTTGCAAATCCTAAAGCAATTTTTATAAATCCTGATTTTTTAAAAACTCTTGCTCAAAGAGAAATAATTTCGGGATATGCCGAAATTATTAAACACGCTTTGATTTGCGATAAGGAATACTGGAAAACATTGAAAAATACCAATATTCAAAATGCTGACTGGAACTCAATTATTAAAAAATCTGTTGAAATAAAAAGCAAATTTGTAAAACTCGACCCAAAAGAAAATAACATTCGCAAAGCATTAAATTTCGGACATACTATTGGTCATGCTTTTGAAAGTTATTCAATGGAAAATGATAAAAAACCATTATTACACGGTGAAGCAATTGCTGCCGGAATGATTTGCGAAGCATATATTTCAACAAAAGTTTTAAATCTAAAAGAAAAAGAACTAAATGAAATAACATCCATTATAACTCATGCTTTCAAGCAATACAAAAATTTCGAAATTAAGAAACTGATAGAATTAATGTATTTCGATAAAAAGAATATAAACAAAAAAATAAATTTTACATTAATTCCCGAAATAGGGAAATATGCAATTGATAATGAAATTGAAGAAAATTTAATTTCAGAAGCATTAAAAATTTATAAAAATATTTCATGAAACTTTGCGTCTTAGCGCCTTTGCGGTATATTTTTTTCACCGCAAAGACGCAGAGGCGCAGAGGGGAGAGAATACAATACAATGACTTACAGAATATCAAAGAAAAATAAAACATTAAAAGGAAAAATAATTATTCCGCAATCGAAAAGCGAAAGCAATAGGGTTTTGCTTATTAAGGCACTTTCGGCTAACCCGATTAAAGTAAATAATCTTTCCGATTCCGATGATACGATTATTTTGCATAAAGCATTAAAAAAAATTGCTGAAAATAAAAATCACAATAATGTTTTGACAATTGATGTTGGTGCTGCGGGAACAGCAATGCGTTTCTTAACGGCTTTTCTTTCAATAAAAAAAGGAAAATATTTGCTCACCGGCTCAGAACAAATGAAAAAACGACCTATAGGTTTGCTTGTTGATGCTCTGAATAATTTAGGTGCGAATATTGAATATGGCGAAAACAAAGGATTTCCTCCACTAAAAATCATTGGCTCAGATTTTAATAAATCAGAAATTACAATTAATGGAAATATAAGCAGTCAGTATATTTCAGCATTGCTTATGATTGCACCAATTTTAAAAAATGGCTTAACTATTACAATTAACGGTGAACTTGTTTCAAAACCATACATCGAAATGACATTACAAATAATGAAATATTTTGGTATAAAATATTTATGGAAAGAAAATAAAATTGAAATAAAAAATCAGAAATATAAATCTTCAGAATTTAATATAGGTGGCGACTGGAGTGCTGTTTCATACTGGTACGAAATGGCAGCATTTTCCGCTCATGTTGATTTAACAATCAAGGGACTTTTAAATAACAATCTTCAAGGCGATTCGATTGTTTCAAAAATTTATGAAAATTTCGGAATAAAAACAAAATGGCTCAGTAAAAATACAATTCATATTTCAAAAGAAAATTCTATTTCCGAAAAGTTTTTTTATGATTTCACCGGTTGTCCTGATATTGCTCAAACGCTTGCCGTTACTTGTGCGGGTTTAAATATTAATGCAGAACTCATCGGATTGTCAAACCTTAATATAAAAGAAACCCAACGACTTGATGCACTCGACTGCGAATTAAAAAAAATCAACTTTAACACTAAAATTATTAATAATTCAGAACTCAAAATATATTCTCGGAAAAACCTTAAACTGAAAACTATAAACTGTAAACTGAAAACTTATAATGACCACCGCATGGCAATGGCATTTGCTCCTTTGGCAGTTCTTCTCGGAGAAATCCAAATTGAAAACCCTGATGTTGTTACAAAATCATATCCAAATTTCTGGAGTGATTTAAAATCAGTTGGTTTCAAAATAGAAGAAATTTAATTATATTTTCTTAAATTTTTTCTAATTTCGTACTTTTAATAAATCAACTTATATGAGTTCGACTATTGATAAATTAAGCAATGGAAAGCTTTTTACGGAATTTCCTCCAATAAGTACAATTGAATGGGAAGAAAAAATTAAAGAAGATTTAAAAGGCGCCGATTACGAAAAAAAACTTGTCTGGAAAACAATTGAAGGTTTCAGTGTAAGACCTTATTATCGTGCAGAAAATCTTGATAATTTAGAGTATTTAAAATGTTTGCCCGGAGAATTTCCTTTTACAAGAGGAAATAAAAAATATAATAATGATTGGGAAATACGTCAGGATATTGAAACGGAAGATATTCAAGAAGCAAACATAATTGCTCGGGATGCAGTTTCAAAAGGCGCAAATGCCATTGGTTTTAGAGTAAAAATCGTAAATAAAGCCGAAGAAATGCAGGCACTTCTGAAAGGAATAGATTTAACCGAAGTGAGTATTAATTTCACTTCTTCAAAATCATTTCCGGCAACACTTGATTTATTTTTAAAAGAAATTGAAAGACAAAAATTAGATTCAGCAAAAATAAAAGGTTCTTTGGGTTTTGACCCGCTAAGTTATTTGTTACTGCAAGGAAATTTTTTCACAACAAAAGATAACAATTTTGTTGAAGCTGCTTATTTAATTAATAAGGTAAAATTGGAACTTCCAAATTTCAAAGTAATTACCATTAATGGCAATTATATACATAACTCAGGTTCTTCTTTAGTTCAGGAATTGGGCTTTAGCATTGCTTCGGCAAATGAATATGTTTTTCAACTTTTAAGTAAAGGAATAGAAATTGATGAAATTGCTCCGCGGATTTTATTTTCTTATGCAGTAGGTTCAAATTACTTTTTGGAAATAGCAAAATTGCGTGCAGCAAGAGTTTTATGGGCGAAGGTTGTTGAACAATACAAGCCGAAATATAAAGAATCAATGCAAATTAATATTCATACAACAACTTCGCAATGGAATAAAACAATTTACGATACTCACGTAAATATTCTCCGCTTAACAACCGAGGCAATGTCTGGAGCAATAGGTGGCAGCGATTCTATTTTAGTTCAACCATTTGATAATACATTTAAAGATGGAGATGAGTTTTCTTCAAGAATTTCAAGAAACATACAAACAATTTTAAAATCAGAATCACATTTTGATAAAGTAGTTGACCCTTCTGCAGGTTCATATTATATAGAAAATTTAACCGATTCCATTGCAAATACTTCGTGGAAATTATTTCAAAAAACAGAAGAGCAGGGAGGATTTATTGAATCTATTTTGAAAAATTTTGTTCAGGATGAAATTGAAAAGACCTGTCAGCAAAGAAATATTGACATTGCAATGAGAAAACAAATTATTCTCGGAACAAATCAATATCCGAATTTAAACGAGCAAATGCTTGACAAAACAACAAAAGCAAAATCAAAGGAATATAATTTTGAAAAGAAAACTATTTGTAAAAAAATAAAAATGTACAGAGGTGCTGAAGCATTTGAAGAAATAAGATTTACAGTTGAAAAATCGGGAAAACGTCCGAAAGTGTTTTTATTCGCAATAGGAAATTTAGCAATGCGAAAGGCAAGAGCAATGTTTGCAACAAATTTTTTCGGATGTGCAGGTTATGAAATTATTGATAATGCCGGATTTAAAACTATAGAAGAAGGATTAGAAACAGTAAAAAAAATTGAACCAGAAATAGTTGTTATATGCAGTTCCGATGAAGAATATGCAAAAATAGGTTCTGAAATTTCAAGAGGAATTAAAACAAATTCTGCAAAAACAAAAATTATTGTTGCAGGAAATCCAACAGAAATAATCGAAAAACTTAAAGAAGCAGGAGTTGATGATTTTATTCATGTACGTTCAAATGTATTGGAAACATTGAAGAAATATAATAATTTGCTAATTTGTTGATGTGATAATTAGGCAATGTGCCAATGTGCTAACGTGCCAATAAAAAGATTAATTATTAATTATGGAAAAAGAAAATATAATTTTAAAATTGACGTTTGAATTTGCTCTTGATATTATTAAATATTCTGAATTTCTTGAAAACAAAAAGAAATTTGTAATTGCAAAACAAATTTTAAAATCAGGAACTTCCATTGGAGCAAATGTTCGTGAAGCACAAAGTGCCGAAAGTAATTCGGATTTTATACATAAAATTAAGATAGCGGCTAAAGAAGCAAAGGAAACAGAATATTGGTTGCTTCTTTGTAATGCATCAGAGAATTATCCTTCAAATGATGGTTTAATTGAGAAAATAAATGTAATAAATAAAATATTTTCAAAAATTATTTCAACTTCTAAAAACAACCAGCTAATTGGCAAATAAGCACATTGCCGAATAAGCACATTAAAATAATTATGCGAAAAGATTTCACCAAAGTAGATTTCAGAAAAGCAAACGAAAAAAAGCAAATTAAATTTTCATCTGAATCAAACTGGCTTACTGCCGAACAAATTGCCGTTAAGCCATTTTACACCGAAGATGATTTAATGGGAATGGAACATTTGAATTATGCTGCGGGAATTCCACCGTATTTACACGGACCTTATTCCACGATGTATGTTATGCAGCCATGGACTGTGAGGCAATATGCTGGTTTTTCAACTGCCGAAGAATCGAATGCTTTTTATCGCAGGAATTTAGCAGCTGGACAAAAAGGATTATCCGTTGCATTTGATTTAGCAACGCATCGCGGCTACGATTCGGATAACGAACGAGTAACCGGTGATGTTGGAAAAGCCGGCGTAGCAATAGATTCCATTCTTGACATGAAAATTTTATTCGACCAGATTCCTCTTGCTCAAATGTCGGTTTCGATGACAATGAATGGTGCTGTACTTCCGGTTCTTGCTTTTTATATTGTTGCAGCGGAAGAACAGGGTGTTTCACTTGATAAATTAAGCGGTACAATTCAGAATGATATTTTGAAAGAATTCATGGTGCGGAATACCTATATTTATCCGCCGCTTCCATCAATGAGAATTATTGCCGACATTTTCAAATTCACTTCCAAAAATATGCCGAAGTTCAATTCAATAAGCATAAGCGGTTACCATATTGAAGAAGCCGGTGCCACTTCCGATATTGAATTGGCATATACTTTAGCCGACGGACTTGAATATATAAGAGCAGGAATAAATGCTGGAATAGACATTGATTCGTTTGCTCCGCGATTATCATTTTTCTGGGGAATAGGATTGAATCATTTTATGGAAATTGCAAAAATGCGTGCTGCAAGAATGTTATGGGCAAAAATCATAAAACAATTTAACCCGAAAAATCCAAAATCGCTTGCATTGCGTACACATTGTCAAACTTCCGGCTGGAGCTTGACTGAACAAGACCCTTTTAATAATGTTGCAAGAACCTGTATTGAAGCGATGACTGCAGCTCTTGGACACACACAATCACTTCATACAAATGCTCTTGATGAAGCAATTGCATTGCCAACTGACTTTTCGGCGCGTATAGCAAGAAATACTCAAATTTATTTACAGGAAGAAACAAATATCTGTAGAGCTGTTGACCCATGGGCTGGCTCATATTATGTTGAATCGCTTACTCATGAACTTGCTCTCAAATCGTGGAAATTAATTCAGGAAATTGAACAACTCGGAGGAATGGCAAAGGCAATAGAAACAGGAATTCCGAAAATGAAAATTGAAGAAGCTGCTGCGCGCCGTCAGGCAAAAATTGACTCCGGAAAAGATATAATTGTAGGAGTGAATAAATTCCGTCTCGAAAAAGAAGCACCAATAGAAACGCTTGAAGTTGACAATACCGCCGTTCGCGAATCACAAATAAAAAGATTAAAAAAATTAAGAGCGGAAAGAAATAACGAAGAAGTAAAAAACATATTGATTGCCATAACCGAAGCATGTGGCACAAATGAAAAAAATTTATTAGCTTTGTCAATTGAAGCGGCACGCAAACGAGCAACACTCGGCGAAATTTCTGATGCATGCGAAAAAGTTTTTGGCAGATACAAAGCAACAATACGTTCAATATCGGGAGTATATTCTATGGAAATAGCAAATGATGAAGGTTTTTCCAAAGCAAGAGAACTTGCTGATGAGTTTGAAAAAATTGAAGGGCGCCGTCCGAGAATTATGGTTGCGAAAATGGGACAGGACGGACACGACAGAGGTGCAAAGGTTGTGGCAACAGCTTATGCCGACATGGGTTTTGATGTTGACATCGGTCCGTTATTTCAAACTCCTAAAGAAGCAGCAAAACAAGCTGTGGAAAATGATGTTCACATCCTTGGAATATCAAGCTTGGCAGCAGGGCATAAAACTTTAGTTCCGGAGGTAATTGCAGAATTAAAAGCACTCGGAAGAGAAGATGTAATTGTAATTGTAGGCGGTGTTGTTCCTTCTCAGGATTATGAGTTTTTATACAACGCAGGAGTTACAGGCATTTTCGGACCCGGCACAATAATTTCGGAAGCTGCAATTAAAATATTAAATATTTTAATTGAATCGAGAAAATAAAAAAATATGTCCGACAAAGTCGAAAAATTCAACGAATACCGCAGTAAGATGAATGAAAAAATTCTTGCGGTTGACAATAAAGTAATAAAACGACTTTATAATCTCGATACAAATGCTTACATGGATGGAGCGTTACCTGCTAAGACAAAAGAAATGCTCGGTTTGGCTACTTCAATGATACTTCGCTGTGACGACTGTATAAAATATCATCTCGAAAATTGTTTCAAAAATAAAGTAACCACAGAAGAATTATTTGAAATTTTTGCAATCGTGAATATTGTCGGTGGAACTATTTGTATTCCTCATACACGCAGAGCTGTTGAATATTGGGAAGAACTTCAGAATGATTAATAGTTTTTGTAAAAACTTCGTTATTCGTTATTCGACATTCATTATTCGATATCATTAGCGTACCATAAAAATTAAAACATTTTTAACTGACTATATAAAAGTTCTTTGACATTTTGATGATAAGGTTTATTGATAAGCTCTTTCACTGGTGTTTTATCA